>DASZPH010000130.1:0-89297 GCA_035550375.1 Pirellulales bacterium
TCGGGCTGCGGCTTTAGGCGACGACGACCGACTCAGCCAATGGATCCTCAATCGCCCCGGTTCCCCTTTTTACCGAAGATCGACTGCCGACCAGGATCCACTGGCCTGCGCTGCCTAAAAATCAAATCACCTTATGCACCCCGGGTCGTCTGCGGCGAATGAATAGAAGATCCGACGGACCTGGCCTCCCGGCAACGCATCACTCTATCTTGATGCGTTGACTGGACCGGTTACAATAACGGCTCCCGCCCAAAAAAGATCCCGCCTCAAAATCAACACTTACCTTTTGGAGCCGCATCATGCTTAGGCTTCTTCCGCACGTGACGCGCGATTGTGAAGGGGTCCATCGCCGCGATTTCCTGCAGATCGGCACGCTAGCGGGACTCGGCCTCTCGCTGCCGACCTTGCTGGCGGGACGCCGGGCCGCGGCGAACGTGCCGGC
The DNA here is from genome assembly GCA_035550375.1 of Pirellulales bacterium. GTDB lineage: Bacteria > Planctomycetota > Planctomycetia > Pirellulales > JAICIG01 > DASSFG01. Next base: position 443 of record DASZPH010000130.1, read on the forward strand.
CACGAAGGAGGTGAATTGCATCCTGATTTGGACGCAGGGCGGAACCAGCCACCACGACACATTTGACCCAAAGCCCGATGCGCCGGTTAGCGTGCGCGGCTCTTACCAGGTGGTCGACACGGCCGTTCCGGGGATCAAGTTCACCGAGATCGTTCCCCGGATGGCGAAGGAGCTGAATCGGTTTGCCATCCTGCGCGGCTGGAACCCGCAGAACGCCGGGCATGGCGTGGCCGAGCAGTACATGATGTCGGGCCACAATATCAACCCGGCTGTCGTGCACCCATGCTACGGCTCGATTATCGCCCACCAAAAAGGCTTTAAGACCCGCATGCCGCCGTTCATCCAGATCGGCGGGGCGGTCGACCACGCCACGTTCGGCGGCGGTACGGCCGGTTACCTGGGAGCCGAATACAATCCATTCGAGTTGCTGGCGAATCCGAACACCACCCCCTTTAACGTCCGCGATATCACGCCGCCGGCTGGCGTCGACCTGACGCGAATCGAGCGACGGCGAAGCATGCTGGGGGCGATTGACGCGCTGCAACGCAAGATCGACGTATCGCAGACCGGCAGCGGGGTGCAGGCCGCCCTTACCCAAGGGGAGAGGGAGATTGCGCCGGCGGCGTTCGATGCGCTCGATGAACACTATCGAGCCGCGCTGAATATGATCACGGCACCGGAAACCAAGAAGGCGTTCGATATCGACAGCGAAGATGCGGGCCTCCGCGACCGCTACGGCCGGACCGTGTTCGGCCAGAGTTGCCTCTTGGCCCGCCGGCTGATCGAGTCGGGGGTGCGCTTCGTCACCGTCAGCGACGGAGGCTGGGACCACCACGCCGACCTGTTCAACGGCATGAAGAACAAGCTGCCGCCGCTCGACCAGGCCATCCCCGAGTTGCTCATCGACCTGGAGCAGCGGGGCTTGCTGGAGACGACGCTCGTCGTCTGGCTGACGGACTTCGGCCGCACCCCCAAAATCAACTCCGCCAGCGGACGCGATCACTGGGCCAGCGCCGGGTTCATCATGATGGCGGGTGCCGGCGTTCCCGGAGGCTCGATCCTCGGCAAGACCGACGACGAAGGCGGCCGGCCGACCGACCACGAGTACTTCACCGAGGATGTTGCGGCCACGATCTACACCAAGCTGGGCATTCCACTCGACCTGATCACCATGACGCCCGACGGCCGGCCGATTCGGCTGAACGAAGGGCGCGTCATCAAAGAATGGATGTGATGGGCGTTATGCCCGGCCGCCGACACGCCAACTCCCGGTTCGTTCCGTTCAGCCGCCGCGACCTGTTGCGGGTGGGGTCGCTAGGCGTTTCGGCCTCGCTGTGGCCGGGCCTTGTGGCCGCCGAGAACACGCACCGCCAGAAAGTTCAGTCGGTCGTCCTGCTCTGGATGGCCGGGGGTGTGACGCATCACGATTCGCTCGACCCAAAACCTGAAAGTCCGGAGGAGATCCGCGGCACGCTCTCGACGATCGCCACGAGGTTGCCGGGCGTCCATTTTGCGGAAAGCTGTCCCAATCTGGCCCGCGTCGCCGACAAGTTCTGCCTGGTGCGATCGTTCTCCCACGACAGCAACGACCATTTTCTGAGCCAGGCGTACTGCCTTTCGGGCCGCAAGGTCACGATGCAGCAGATCACCAGCGAGCCGAACATCGGCTCGATCGTCTCCTACCTGCACGGCCCGCGAAACGGCCTGCCCGGTTACATCGCCGTGCCGGGTATCACTCGTCCCGGTCCGCCGCCGACCAACGAGTTCGTAGGAGGCTGGCTAGGGGGGCAGTATTCGCCCTTCTGCGTCGGCGGCGAGCCGGACCAGCCCGATTTCACAGTCGGTGAGAAGTCGCCCAACCCCTCGCCCGTTGCCGTCGAAGATCTGGCGCCCAAGGCGCTCGCCCTCTTGGAGGGGTTAAACGCCGATCGGCTGGGTGAGCGCTCCCAGCTACGGCAGATCATGGAGCGGGTTGTCGGCGACGCCGAAAAACGGGGCGTGATGGACGGCCATTTTCGCAGCGCGTTCGAACTGCTCGCCTCGCCGTCGGTCCGCCAGGCTTTTGACGTGTCGCACGAGCCGGAAGGTTTGCGAGAAGCGTACGGCCGCACGAAGCTCGGCGGGCGGTGCCTGTTGGCCCGCCGGCTGGTCGAAGCGGGGGCCCGTTTCGTCATGGTCGACTACGGCTACGACCCGCATTACGGCAATCTATGGGACAATCACGCCGTGCCCGAGCAGAAGCAGCCGCACATCAGCCAGATGGCTCTGCGTGGCTATCACGTCGCCGGGATGGACAAGGCGTTTGCCGCTCTGTTGAGCGACCTTGACGAGCGCGGCTTGCTCGAATCCACGCTCGTAGTTTTTCTCACCGAGTTCGGCCGCACTCCCAAGATCAATAGCTTGGGGGGCCGCGATCACTGGGGGCCGGCCGGTTCGATCTTTTTTGCTGGTGGCGGCGTTCGCGGCGGGCAGGTGCTGGGCGCCACCGACAAGCAGGGGGCGTTTCCGCTTTCGCGCGGCTACGGCCCCGGCGACGTGGCCGCAACCATCTATCGAGCCATCGGCATCGACCCCGCCACGCGGCTCTACGACCAGGCCCGCCGACCGCATTTCGTGCTCCCCGAAGGGGAACCGATCGCGGGCGTGCTGGGATAGCCTGCCCGGATTATTCACCGGCCCCGTAGGCTTGCGCGCAGACTGCGCCGATACTAACCCGAAGCGTGAGCGAAGGAAGTTACGTCGTGCTCCTCGTTTACGCTTCGGGTTGGTGGGGCCCCGGTGAGTAATCCGGGCTAGCGGAAATCGCGAGCGTTTGTGTCGCTTATTTCTGGGATGGTGGTCACTCGGCAGGGTTTGGCCTGCGGGCAACCCGCCCCCGAAGATACAAATCGCCACCCGAATCGCGCCATTGCGGATTTTCGATCGGCAGCGACTCGCCGACGCGCGCGACCCCCTGGCCGCCAACGGGACTCGGCGCTTCCGCGCCGCCCATCACTCGCGGGGCGATGAACACGTGCAATTCGTCGATCTGGCCGAGGTCGGCCAGCGTGCCTAAAAGTGCTCCGCCGCCTTCCACCAGCACGTTCGTCATCCGCCGGCGCCCCAACTCGGCAAGCAGCTCACGCAAACGGTCCGCGTGCGTCGCGCCGATGAGCGATAACACTTCGCAGCCCGACGAAACCAGCCGCTGGCGGTTTTCGGCCGGAGCGGAGGCGGCGGCCGCGACGATCACTGGCACCTCGTGGGCCGTCTTGGCCAACTGGCTTTCCGGAGAAAGGGCCGCCTGCGAGTCGACGACGACGCGAGCCGCCCGCCGCACGCCCGGCGGCCGGGCGGTCAGCAGCGGATCGTCTCGCAAGGCCGTCCGGCTTCCGACCACCACGGCGTCGACGCGCCCGCGCAACTCGTGAACCACCCTGCGTGATGTCTCGCTCGAAATCCAGCGGCTGTCGCCCGTGCGCGTGGCGATCTTGCCGTCGAGCGTCATGGCCCATTTGGCGATCACCCAAGGCAGCCCCGACGCCGTCAGCTTGAGATAGGGCGCGTTGATCGCGCGGGCCTCCTCTTCCAGCACCCCCATCTCGAACTCGATGCCCGCCGCCCGCAACTCTTGCTCCCCCTGGCCGGCCACCGCGGGGAACGGATCTCGCATGGCGGCAACCACGCGCCCCACGCCCGCGCTGACAAGCGCCCTTGTGCAGGGAGGCGTCTTGCCGAAATGGCAACAAGGCTCGAGGGTGACGTAGACGGTTGCGCCGGCGGCCCGGTTGCCGGCCATCGCCAGGGCGTCGGCCTCGGCGTGGGGACCGCCGTACTGACGGTGCCACCCCTCGGCGATGATTTCGGCCCCCCGGGCAATCACACAGCCGACCAGCGGATTGGGCTCGACGCGCCCCCTGCCGGCGGCCGCCAACTCCAGCGCTCGCCGCATGTGCCAACGATCGAGCTCGTCAGGGTCCATGCGACCGCTTTCTCCGCGGCGGAGCCTCGGGCTGCCTTAACTGCCGGGGACCCAAAGCGACGATTTCTTGCCTTCGCCCGCCTCGCTCTCGGGGGTCCAGATTTTGCCCGCCGCAGCCTCGCCGCCCCCTGGGACCAGCAACTCCGTCGGCTGCGGCGCGGGCGCCTCTCGGGGCCTCCCCTGCTCGTCGATCAGACCGGCTTGATACAAGAACTGGAACAAGCGTTCCGCGACGCCCGGCTCCTGGCGATGGGCGTTGTTGATGTGCCTGATCAGCTCCATGAATCCCTCGGGGCGTCCGTGCGACAGCCGCACCGCCAGCTCTTCCAGGTCGAAGCCCGCGCAGGAAGCGTTGGCTTCCTTGGCGGCGGCGCGGGCCTGGGCGAGGTGCCCCAGTGCCGCGTCGAGATCTTCGGCGAAACTCGCCAGGATGCCGTGGGCCTGGGCACGATCGATGGCCCGCGCCGACGGCCGCGACTCGACCTCGGCGGCCAGCCGGAATGTGGCTATCCGAGCGCGAAACAAAACGGCCCGGTGCAGGGTGTCGGAAAGTTGTTCGTCAGACAGCTTTTTGGCATCGAGCCGATGCAAAAGGATCAGCGGCACGGCTTCTACCGTTTGCCAAGCGGCATCTGGGCTCTGCAGATCAATCGGTTCGGCCAGCGGCAGTCCCAGCCGCCCCCGCAATTCGTTGAAATCGAGGCGGTCGCCGTAATGAAGCTCCCACAGCGCGATAAGCGCCAACACGGCCACCTGGGATGAGCGGTCCGAGGCGGCCTGTTCGAGAGATCGACCATTCAATGCAGGGTTCGGCTCACGTGGCCACTCGTCCAACAGGTATTTCCGGCGCCGCTCGTCAGTCAGCGCTTTCAACCGCGCAATCGGCGTGCCGGGAGGGACCCGCCAGGTGCCTCGAATCGAGCCCTGCGGAATCGGCACGCGGCCAGCCGTTTCTTCCGACACGGGAGGGCCCACCGCGTCACCCAGAACCTGGTTCACTTGCTCTTTGGCCCGTTCTGCGTTCGGCCGCTCGCACAGTAACTCCAGCCGCGGCGGGCGATCGGTCTGCCGTCCGAAGAGCAGGCCCACGGCGATCGCTTCGGGCATCGTCTCGACGCTCAACTCTGCCTCGGACGGCATCGCTCGGTCGAGAATCGAGAACATGGCGCGCGGCGGCGGTTCGTCGGACTCCTCCGAGTGCCAGCCGTCGGACGCTTCCCGCATGGCGCGATTCGACGTCGACAGACGCGAGCTGACCAGGTCGATGTCGCTGTACTCGTAGACGACGCGCACCTGCTCTACAGTGGCTTCGGCCGTTTTTGGATCGAGCGCTTGGGCGAGCACCTCGGCCTCAACCGCATCGTCAAGCCGCACGTCGAGCGAGGCGTAGCGTCTCAGCGCTTCGGCCGCCCCGGCCTCCTGAGCCAGATAAGCCCGCAACAACCCCAGATTGCGCCACAAGGAAGCACAACCGGCGGCGCGAAAGGTGAGCGCGCTGAACTGCTCGGCCGCCTTCAACCAAAGGCCGTCTCGGGCTTCCGTCAGCGCCGCGTCGAACTCAGCCTGACAGGACAGCCCCGGCGGCGCCGAATCGAACGAAAAGCGGATGTCCTTCAACACGAGCGGTATGGCATTCGACGATTGCACGCGATAAATGAGCATCAGCGCCGGCTCGTAATCGGGCTTCACACTCGACTGCCAGACGAGGTGCGCAAGCGAGGAGACAATATAGCCGTGGGCGAGCAGCCCCTCCGCGACCGCCCCGACGGCGTCGAACACCCGCTGCGGCACCTGGTGGCCGCAGGCGAGCAGCGCCTGGTGCAGCGGCTTGAGCGCCTGGGCGGGATCCTGCACGTCTGCCAAGACGAGTGCACGCACCGCCAAGGCCACCGGGTTCGCCGGCTGCGCTTCGAGCACCCTGTCGGCCGTGCGCAGCGCCTCGTCGTCTTGCTCCAGGCTGTGGAGCACCAGCGCCTTGGTGGTGAGCAGGCAGGCTCGATCCGGAAATTTGGCCTCGAGCTGGGTGATGTAATCGACGCAGGCCTGCCGCTGCTCGGCCGCGAGCATGTGGTCGATCTTGCCCAATTCGTGGAGCAAGTCGGAGCAACAGAACTTCAGCTTCTTGCCCGTGCCGCCAGGGCAAAGGCTATAGGGGTCGATCGCCATGTCGTGATGTGCTGCGGGTTCGGTGGAGACGGGGGCGTCAGGAAGTCGCCAGGGCCGCGCGCTTCTCGTCGATCAGCTTCAAAAGCGCTTTCATCGGATCGGCAAACTTCTTGATCCCTTCCGCCATCAGCGTCTCTTCCAGTTTCTTGATGTCGACCAGGCGGCCGATTTCGTCGAGCACGGCCTGCGGCGGCATCTGGTCGAGCTGCCGCGTGATGGTGCGGCCGCTCTTCTCCACGGCCTCGTTGGTCGCGGGCGGGTTGGTCTCGATGTCGCTGCCGGCAAACGCCTCGACGTATTTCCACGCCGGGTCTTCCTTCTTCTTCGTGCCGGTGCTGGCGAAGATCATCTCCTGCTTCAGGGGCGTCTTCTTGTCGGCCCAGAACTGGGAGTTCTCCCGCCAGATGTGCTTGGCGTTGACGATGCCCACCATTCCCTGGGCCGCCGGGGAAAGCTGCGGCACGGCCTTTTCCGTGTACACATCGAGCCGCGAAACGAAGATGCTGTAGACGCTCTTGAAGTGGGTCAGGCCGCTCTTGCGGCGCTGCACTCCGCGCCAAATCGCCTCGCGTGCCTCCTGGCATTGCCGCGGCGAGAAGATCAACGTAACGTTGAGGGTCACTTCGGCGGCGGCCAACTCCTCCAGCGCCCCCAACCCCGCGGGCGTGGCCGGCACCTTGATCATGCGGTTTTTGTGTCCTGCCGCCCAATGTTTGCCCAGTTCGATGTACCGGGCGATCCGCTCTTTCAGCGGCGGCCCCTGGTCGGGGTCTTCCAGGAGTGGATCGAGCTCGAAACTGACATAGCCGTCGTTTCCCTTGGTCTCTTGCCAGACGGGCAAAAACACGTCTTGGGCCTGCCGCACCAACTTGTCGGTCATGCGCCAGGCGATTTTTTCATCGTCAAGCCCTTCCTGCATGAATTGCTCGAGATCCTTATCGAACCGGCCGGTCTTGATCAGGTCGGCGACGATGATCGGGTTGGACGTGGCACCAGTCGCTCCCAGGCGGCGGTTTTCAACGACCAGATCGGGATCGATCGAGTCGAGCCATAGCTTTGTGCCGCAAGCGATCAAGCTTTTTAAGGGAGAAGTCATGTTAGCTCCTTCAACTGTCCCCGGGCTAAATCATTCATTAAGAACCTGCGAGTCCGCCTCAGCAGGATACCAGTTTTGCCGCGGACCGCCCAGGGTCAGCCTCGGCTGGCGGCCTTCAGCCCGTGCCGGGTTTCGCCAAGGCCGCGATCTGATCGAGCGCGTGCCGGCCGCCGAGCATGATGAGGATGTCTCCACGCTCCAAGCGCGTCTCCGACGAAGGGTTGAAAACCATTTTCCCGGTCGGCTTTTTGATTGCCACCAAGATCACCTTGTGCTCGCCTTCGATCGGGCTGGCGGCGATTGTCATACCAGCAAGTTTCGACCCCTCGCTGACCTTGGCCTCTTCGATGTTCAGCTCCAGATGCTCGGTGCGAGTGGCCAATTCGAGAAAGTCGACGACCGCAGGACGCAAAACGGCTTGGGCCATACGGTTGCCGCCGATCACATAGGGAGAGATCACCCGGCTTGCGCCCGCCCGCAGCAGTTTCTGCTCCGAGCGCTCGTCGTCGGCCCGCGCGACGATGAACAATCGGTCGTTGAGCAGCCTGGCGCTGAGCGTGATGTAAAGGTTGTCGGAGTCCGATGCGACCACGCTCACCAGGGCCCGCGCACGCTCGACGCCGATCCGCCGGAGGATCTCATCGCTAGCCGCATCCCCATGGACGGCGATCCCGTGTGGCAGTTCGAAGGGCTCGAGCAGTTCGGCGTTGTTGTCGACGACGACGAACGGCAGCCCCTGCCGCGAAAACTCCTGGCAGACGTATCGACCCATGCGTCCATAGCCGCAGACGATGAAGTGCGATTGCTGCTCCGACAAGCTGCGTTCCATACGGCGACTCTCCAGAAGTTTTTCGACCTGTCCCCCCACGATGAATCCGATGATGCTCGTGGCCGCGTAGAACAGCGTGAACACCCCGCCCAGCGACAACAACATCGTAAAGGTCTGGCCAGCCGGCGACAGGTCGTGGACTTCGCGAAAGCCGACGGTTGTCAGCGTGATGACCGTCATGTACAGCGAGTCGAACAGCGTCCAGCGTTCGATAACGTGATAACCGATCGTACCCACCGACACGAGTACCAGCGGCATCGCCAGCGCCAGGAAGAAGCGCCACGGTCTTTCGACCCGTGGCAAAGACTTGAGGTTCATGGGAAAGTCGCCGTCGCGTAACGCGGATGGTTGTACTGACGCATCTTATTGTCCCCCGCGACCACCGCAATCTCGTCTGGTACGGGGAGATCCAGCAAGACGCCGCATCCCTCGTTCGCTAAAATGGCACCTGCGCAAAGCGTTGGCTACCTCCCTCCCTCTGGAGCCCTGATCGAGGACGGGTCGCGAAGTGCGAATCGAAACTTGGAGCATCCCCTCTGATCTGTTGAAGCAGGCGACTTCGACGCTGCTCGTGGCTGCCTGCCTTGCGGCCTTTCCACGCACCGCCTCGGCGGATTCGACGGCATCCACCGAGCAGGCGAACATCGACTTTTTTGAAAAGAAGGTTCGGCCGCTGTTCGTTTCTCGGTGCCAGAAGTGTCACGGCCCCCAACAACAGAAGGGTGGCCTCCGGCTCGATTCTCGGCGAGCCGTGATGGCCGGGGGCGAATTGGGAGAATCCGTCGTGCCGGGCCAGCCGGAGGAAAGCCTCCTCGTCTCGGCCGTTCGCTACGGCCCGACCGTTCAAATGCCGCCCGACGGCAAGCTGCCGGACGCCGACGTTGCTGTGCTCATCGAATGGGTCCGCCGCGGCGCACCCTGGCCCGACGACGACGCCGGCCCGGCCGTGGCCGCGCCGACCGGCGGGCCGCTCTTCTCCGACGAGCAGCGTTCGTTCTGGGCGTTTCAAGTGCCGGCCGATCGACCGCCGCCCGCAGTCCAGAACGAGAGCTGGCCCGTTTCGGCGCTCGACCGTTTCGTTCTCGCGCGGCTGGAATCGGCCGGCCTCGCCCCCGCCCCGCGGGCCGACAAGCGGACGTTGCTGCGTCGCGCCACCTTCGACCTCACCGGTCTGCCGCCAAGCCCCGAAGAAATTGACACCTTCCTCGCCGACGATTCGCCCGATGCGTTTGCCCAGGCGGTCGACCGGCTGTTGGCTTCGCCCGCTTACGGACAGCGTTGGGGACGGCACTGGCTCGACGTCGCGAGGTACGCCGATTCGAACGGTCTCGACGAGAACCTGGCTTACGTCAACGCCTATCGCTATCGCGACTACGTGGTTTCCGCCTTCAACCGCGACCTCCCCTACGACCAGTTCGTCGTAGAGCAACTGGCGGGCGACCTCCTGCCGCCAAGCGGGGAGGAAGCCTTGGATTACGAGCGTCTCGCGGCCACCGGCCTTTTGACCTTGGGGGCCAAAATGCTGGCTGAAGACGACCCGGTGAAGATGGAGATGGACATCATTGACGAACAGATCGACACGGTCGGCGTGGCACTCATGGGTATGACGCTGGGATGCGCCCGCTGCCACGACCACAAGTTCGATCCGATCCCGTCCGCCGACTACTACTCGCTGGCGGGCATCTTCAAAAGCACCAAGACGATGGACAATTTTAATGTTGTGGCGGTCTGGCACGAACGACCGCTCGCCGCGCCGGCGCAGGTGGCAGCCGTCGAAGCACACCGGCAGCGCGTTGCCGAGAAAAAGGCGTCCGTCGACCGGCTTGTGAAAACGGCCAGCGAGGAGTTGACGCTTGGTTTGCGGAGCGACGCCTGGCGATACCTGCAGGCCGCGGCCGAGTTGAGCCGGTCGGGCTTCTCGCTCAAGCCGCGGTCGTCGCAGCAAGCCGACCGGCAACCCGCGGGGAGCGTTGTCGTCGAGGCCGAAGATTTCACCCGCGGACAGGCGACGAAACTGTTCGACGGCTATGGCGCTGGCATCGGTGTCATCGCCAGTTTTTCTCCCGAACCAAGTTTTGCCGAATACGATGTTCAGCTCGCCCACGAGGGCGTCTATCAGATCGAGCTGCGCTATGCGGCCGCCGATGCTCGCCCCGTGCGGCTTTCGGTCGACGGCGCAGCGATCAAACCCGACGCGGCGAACCAGCGCACCGGTTCTTGGAACCCCGACACGCAAACCTGGTTTGCCGAGGCGCTCGTGGCCCTGTCGCCGGGCAAGCACACGCTGCGTCTTGAGCGTCGCGAACCCTTCCCGCACTTCGATCGCCTGGCAATCGTTCCCGTCGCGCTGCCCGCGGGCATCGAGCCCCAGTGGTTTCGCGCGGCACCGGCCGAAGGTGATGCCGTGCGGCCGTTGCGTTGGGGCGTGCTCGAACGATGGCAAACCGCCCTCGTTCAAGCCAAGAACGACCCGCAGCACGCGCTGCACGCTTGGCACGTGTGGAACTCGTCTCCCGACGACACAACGAACATAGACGCTCGATCGACAGCGTCGTCCCTGACGGCATCGGTGTTGCGAGAGCCGCCGCCCGGCAGCACGGGAGAGTTGGTTGCGCGTTACCGGGAACTGTTTGAACGGGCCGAGGCCGCCTGGGGCGAACTCCAGCGATCGCCGGGTGCAGAGAAACCACAGCGTCTCGACGATCCGGCGTTGGAAACGGCCCGGGCGTTTTTGCACGATGGGGGCGGCCCCTGTGCGGCTCCCTCGCCGCCCGAAACCTGGTTTCCGGCTGCCGCAAAATCACAACTCACGGCGCTGCGAGACGAGCTTTCCCAGCTCGAACGCTCGGCCCCGCCCGCTTTGCCGCTGGCGATGGCCGTCGACGATCGCGAGGTGACGCCGGTGCGGGTACACATTCGGGGCAACCATCTGACTCAGGGGGCCGAAGTGCCGCGGCGGTTCCCGCGCATCATGGCCGGAGAAGAGCAGCCGCCCCTGCCGAGCAACACCAGCGGCCGCCTGGAATTGGCCCGCTGGCTCACCCGCGCCGACCACCCATTGACGAGCCGGGTGATGGTCAACCGCGTCTGGCGGGGGCATTTCGGCGAGGGGCTTGTTCGCACGCCCGACAACTTCGGCCGGCTGGGCGAACGACCGACGCATCCCGACCTTCTCGACTGGCTCGCCCGCCGCTTCGTCGAAGATGGCTGGTCGTTGAAGTCTCTACACCGCAGAATCATGCTCTCGGCTACTTACCAGATGAGCAGCGCCTACGACGCTCGGGCCGCCGAGATCGATCCGGACAACCGGCTCTTGTGGCGGGTGGACCGTCGCCGGCTTGAAGCTGAGGCGGTGCGCGACGCGATTCTGGCCACCAGCGGCCGGCTCGATCGTGCGGTCGGCGGCTCGCTGCTGGCCGCCAGTCCGCGGCAGTATGTGGCCAGCACAACCTCCGTGGACAGCACGCAGTACGACAGCTTCCGCCGCAGCATCTATCTGCCGGTCATTCGCAGCGCCCTGTACGACGTGTTCCAGGCGTTCGATTTCGCCGAGCCGAGTGTCCCCAACGGGAGCCGCGCCGCAACCACGGTCGCCCCCCAGGCCCTGTTCATGATGAACGGGCCGCTTGTGATCGCCGAGACCACGCACCTCGCCGACGAGCTTCTGCGTCAGATAGCGACAGACGACGCTGCCCGCGTGCAGTCGCTTTACCGTCGCGCTTTTGCCCGTCCTGCCGACGGGACCGAGGTCGCCCGCGCCTTGCAATTCGTGGGCGAGTTGGAGTCGAATACCGCGTGGCAGGCGCTTTCGCCGACCGAGCGCCGCCGGAAGGCCTGGCAGAGCCTGTGCCGCGTCGTCCTGTCGTCGAATGAGTTCATCTACCTCGAGTAAAGCGGCATGAGTTGCGACTGCAACCGCTTCACGCCCGTTTTTTCGCGCCGCGATCTGCTGCGTGTCTCCGCCGCCGGATTCGGCAGCCTGGCGTTATCCGGGCTGCTGGCGGATAACGCCAGGGGAACGGGCCCGGGTCCGTTGGCGCCCCGCCCGCCGCACTTCGCCCCGCGCGCCAGGCGAGTCGTGTTTCTGTTCATGCATGGCGGCCCGTCGCACATCGACACCTTCGACTACAAACCTCTTCTCGCCCGCGACCACGGCAAACCGCTCCCTTTTGCCAAGCCTCGCGTCGTTTCCGCCGAGACCGGCAACCTCTTGAAAAGTCCTTGGTCGTTCCGCCAGCACGGCGAGTGCGGGGCGTGGGTGAGCGAGCTTTTTCCCCACGTTGGCGGCGTGGTTGACGACCTGTGCATGATCCACTCCATGCACGGCTCGAACTCTCGCCACGGCGGCGCCTTGCTGGAACTGCATACGGGGAGCGACACGTTCGTTCGCCCCAGCATGGGTTCGTGGATCACCTACGGCCTGGGCTCAGAGAACGAAGACCTGCCCGGCTTCATTACCGTCTGCCCCACGCTGACGCACGGCGGCGTGAACAATTGGAGCTCGGCTTTTCTCCCGGCCGCCTACCAAGGCACGCCGCTGGGCAACGCCAGCGTGGCGTCCGATCGCGCCAAGATTCCCTTTATCGACAACCACGATACGCCCCGCGAAGTGCAGCGCGCCGAGCTTGATCTGTTGCGAGAGATGAACCTGGCTCACCTGTCGGCGGCCGGCCCCGACGCGGCGCTCGAGGGCCGTATCGAGTCGTTCGAGCTGGCGTTTCGGATGCAAACCGCGGCACCCGAGCTGCAAGAGATCTCGGACGAGACCGAGGCGACTCGCCGGCTCTATGGCCTCGACAACGACGTCACGCGAAACTTCGGCCGGCAGTGCTTGATGGCACGGCGGTTCGCCGAGCGAGGCGTGCGCTACGTTCAGGTGACGCACAGTTACAAGTGGGACCAGCACGGCGAGTTGAAAAGCGGGCATGCCCGCAACGCGCTGGAGGTCGATCTTCCGATCGCGGGCCTGATCCGAGACCTCAAGCAGCGTGGGCTGCTCGAAGACACGCTCGTCTTGTGGGGAGGCGAATTCGGCCGCACGCCGACCGCGCAGGGCAGCGACGGCCGCGACCACAACCCGCAAGGCTTTACGATGTGGCTGGCGGGCGGGGGAGTGAAAGCGGGGTTCCGCTACGGCGCCACCGACGATTACGGCTATTATTCGGTTGTGGACAAGGTCCATTTCCACGACCTGCACGCCACGATCCTGCACCTTTTGGGTCTCGACCACACGCGGCTTACCTATCGCCACGCCGGCCGCGATTTCCGCTTGACCGATGTCTCAGGGCGAGTGGTCGAAGAGATTATTGCCTGAGCCCGAATCAGGAAGCGCCGACCAAGCGCGCCTGTTGCTTGGCCACGCCGATTCGGGCAATCGTCCTGCTGTCGAATGGCAGGAAGTCGTGTTCGACGCCGTCCGAGAAGATGACGCCGGAACTGGGCATCAATGACTCGGTAATCATTTTCGGCAGAAATGGGCGGTTTGCCTCTTGCCCGCCGCTCTCCGTCACCTCATGCTGACGGGCATGGCGCCCCCACTCCCCAGACGGATGCCGCTCGCGAAGCCGAAACGGGGCTGGTTGCAGTTCTCGATACGCACGATGCTGGCGGTGGTGAGCGCCGCATGCGTGGGCTTGAGCCTGTGGGTTGTCCCGGCCGAGCGGCAACGGCGGGCCGTGGCCGCCATGGAGGTGCTTGGCGGAGACGTAGTCTACGTTCAGCGTGACCAACTAACACGCGAGGCCTTCCCCGTCAACCTTCTGCGGCGCTGGCTGCCGCAAGATTACTTCGACGGGGTCACGGATGTTTATCTCCCTGATACGGAGATCACGGACGCCGGGCTGTCTGACCTGCGAGGGCTGACGGGTCTGCAGGGGCTCAACCTCAGCGGCACCCGGGTCACGGACGGCGGGTTGTCCAGCTTACACGGGCTCACGAGCCTGCAGGTGCTTTGGCTGTACGACACGCAGGTGACGGATGCTGGGCTGGCCCATTTGCAAGGGCTCAGCGGCCTGCAGCAGTTGTCGCTTGGCCACACTCGGGTGACCGACGCCGGGCTAGTCCGCTTAAAAGGGCTCACCCGCCTGCGATGCCTTTTTCTCGACAGTCCTCGGGTGACGGACTCCGGGTTGGTTCACTTGCGTGGGTTGGCCGGTCTGCAAATCCTTGGCCTCGAGAACACTCACGTCGCGGATGCCGGGCTGGCTCACTTGGGAGGGCTGACGGGGCTCCAATCGCTTTGGCTCGGCGGCACGCAGGTGACGGATGCCGGGCTGGCCCATTTGCAAGGACTCACCAGCCTTCAACAGTTGTCGCTCAACCATACCCGTGTGACCGATGCCGGGCTAATCCACTTGAAAGGACTAACTGGCCTGCAATGGCTTTCTCTGGACGGCACCCAGGTGACGGACGCGGGCTTGGGTCACTTGCGAGGGCTGCCCCACCTGCACACGGTTTTTCTTTGGCACACTGAGGTGACGGAGGCAGGCCGGGCGCAACTCAAAAAGTCTTTGCCCCGCTGCCAGATGTAACCGGAACGTCAAAGATCAACGGCCAGGCTGCGCGGCGAGCGTGTCTCCGGCGCTCAGTTCTGCCTTGCGTCCCGCCATCTTCATCGGGCTACGACGAGCAAACCGCCGATCGAAGACCAGCCCGACGAGGCTGCCGCCGAATGCGCCCAGAAACAGGCCAAGCAAACCCAACATGCCCAACATCCCGGCGGCCGCCTCAAGAACCCAGCGATGTTCGATGTAGACAAAATCGGCCAGCGAAACATCGTGGCGCTGTGCCTCGACGGTCACGAGCGACGTAAGCAATGGCACGACGATCTGCACCATAAACAGCAGGCCGAAGAGGGCGCCTCGCCAGGCCGCTGGCAAGACATGACGGCGTCCCGCTTGGCTCCTCTCGCACGGGTCCCGCTGATCGAGGCGGCACCGCGAGCGGGCCGTGAAGAACGCCGCGTACGCGGCCGTGCAGGCAAGCATGTTAAAAAACAACGCCGCGCTGGGGCTGTTCCGTGCGAGCTGCTCGCGCACGAAAACGGTCGAGAGAAACAGCGGGCTCACCCACAAGGGCAATATCAGCAGCGACGGAAGGCCGAAGCGAAATCGTCTGACCGATTCTTGCATTCGTCTATTAGAGCAGGTGTTCCATGCTGCGAGAATTATCCGTCCTCAAGGGGAATAGAGTCACGTAAGGCTGGCCCAAAAAAAGCCCCGTTGCCTGAAATCCTGTTGTACACTAGCCTCCCCTTCACGAGGAGACGATGGTGACCTGGCCTGTCTTACGACCACGATTCAGCCCGCGATTCCCGCTCGCCCTGACGGCTGTGGTGGCGGTCTGGTGCGCGAACTATCGAATCCAAAGTCAACGCGCCCACGACGAACAGAAGGCGCTTTTGGTCTTGTCGAAGAGCGGTGCTCGAGTGCTAGCCGCTCGAGGTCCTCGCCCCGCTTGGATGAAATACGCCGCTGGCCCCATCTTTCACCAGGCCCAATACGATGTGCGGTTGCCCGCAGATGGCCTGACCGAGCGGAACGTCGTGCTGCTCGCGCAGGTTCCCAATCTCCGTGGGTTGGAGCTTACTGCAAGCAGCGACGGACCGGGGCTGGACGCCCTCAAGTTGCGATTGCCCGGCTGCCGCATTAGGCTGGCATCGCGATCGCCGCCAAGCAAGACGAAGGGCATCGCTGCACGTCAGGCCTCCGTCGTGCGATAGGACGTCGACCGCGTCCCGCGAGGCTAAGGTTCCCGTAGCACCGCCTGCGGCTCACCTGCATCCGAATAGAGAAGAGAGAGGTCCGCCTTTGACCACGCTCAGTACTTCTCGAACCACAGTCCCGACGCCTTTGAGAAGGAGCGGCTGAAAGCGCTTGGGGATATGCTCAATCCGATCACCGACGACCGGCTGGCGCAAGTGCCCATTTCCGGCGGCTGGAAATGCCTGGAGGTCGGAGCTGGCGAGGGGCACGTCGCGAAGTCGATCGCCGCCCGAATTGGCGACGGAAAGGTTGTGGCCACCGACATCAACCCGCGGTTCCTCGATCAAGATATGCCGAACATCGAAATCCGTCGTCACGACATCCTGCACGACGACTTGGAGATCGATCACTACGACCTCGTCCATTGCCGCATGGTTCTGATGCACTTGCCCGATCCTACGACTGCCGTGAAGCGCATGAGCGCCGCCCTGCGCCCCGGCGGATGGATCTTCATCGAGGAAGGGGACATGGGCCTGCTCGGTCCGGCCGACCCTGGCCATCCGCGAGCGGCCAATTTTCAGCAGGTCACACGGGCCATCGCCGATGCCGTCGCCGCGTCGCGTCTGATTGATTCGTATTTCGGGCGGCGCGTGCGTAGCGTGCTCGAACAAGGTGGCTTCAGCGACGTGCGGCACGAAGGAAGAGTCCCCCTGATTCGCGGTGGAGAGCCGGGCGCCCGCTTTTTCCAACTGAGCGGCCAGGTCGTCGGTCCGAAGCTGATCGAGGCCGGTTTTGTCGACGAGCTTCAATTCGCCGACCATCAAGCGGCATACGATGATCCCAGCTTCACGTTCGTAGGAATGACGAATTTCGCGGCCTGGGGCCGCAAGGCGACGACCGGCTAGGTGGGCCGCTGCAGGGGTGCGACTACTTCTCTTCCTCTGTCTCGGTTTTTTCTATCTCGACCTCCACGCTTCCCCCACGCAACGTGACGATCTTCGTCTGACCGCCCGCCTCAATTCGATACCTGCCTGGCGGCGCACCGGCGAACTCGAAACGACCTTCCGCATCCGTGTTCATGCCGCCGCCCCAGGTGCCGATGCCGCCCCAGGTGTCGGGCGTCTTTCCTTCCTGGTTCAGCGACACCGCCGAGCCCGCCAGGGGTTTGCCCCCCTCGGTAAGCCTGCCGCGAATCGTCCCAGTACGGACCATCCTGATCTCGATCGGCTCGCCAGGCACCGCCAGCAACTCGCCCAGCGGCGTGTGGTAGTAGCGTTCCTTGCGGTACGAGAGTTGCGCAAATCCCATGGGCAAGTCGCGCAACTCAAAACGCCCCTCGCGATCGGTCTCAGCCTTACGGTAGGCCGCGCCTGCGTAGCCCCGTCCGTCGATGGCCAGCGCCGTCGTCGTGCTGACGATGACGCCCGCCAGCGGCTCGCCCTGATCATCCAGCACGCGGCCCAAAATGGCGGCCTGCGGTGACAATTCCACGTCGATCGGTCGATAGGCCGGCTGCTCGTCGTGTCCAAGCGAAACGGCGCGCGACGCAAAGCCGTCGGCGCGAATGTTCAGGGCGAGAACCCCCGCATCGAGGTTGTCGAGCCGGTAGTTGCCGTCGCCATCGGTAACAGCGCTGGCCACCTTCTCCACCTCGTAGCCCCCCTGCGGACGCGCGACCGACCTGACCGCTTCGACCGCGGCGCCGGCAATCGGCTTGCCCGTGCGGATGTCCGTCACGCGGCCGGCAAACGCGCTTGCGGCGTCGGCCTGGTCGGCCGCGGCCGATCGACGCTCGTCTCGCACCGTGACACTGTCGGGCAGTTCGACCTGGGCAAAGTCGATGTTTCCCAGGCCAACGTAAAGATCGACGCGGGGCGGATCGACCGGTCGGCGAAACTCCCTCTGGTCGCTGGCGAAGGTGGTGCGCGGGTCGTTGTACAGACGGTGCCAGCTTTCCGGCCGCCAGACCGTAAACGTCCAGTCAACGCGCGCCTGCGGCTGGGCTTCGCCCGGCGGCTTCTGGTGATCTTGCAGCCAAAAGCTCTCATGGGGGCCGTCATGGACGACAAGTTCCAGCTTGCGAGACTTGATCTGCGCGAATTTGGCCAGCGCCTTGTTGAAGGCCGCCGTGTCCTTCTCGCGGTAGAGATAGACGTACCTGCCGCCTCCGAACGGCGGCCCCTCCCACCATCCGACGCGAGATTGCAGGTTCGCGACTTCCAACGAGCCGTTCGGCCAGCCCGCGTCGTGAACCGGGTCGTTGCCGAATCCTCCCGTGATGAGGGCTTCGCACCGGTGCGTCGCGGCGAGACTGATGGCCGTCGTGATCACGCCGATCACAATGCGGGGGTTGAAAAACGCGCGTTTTCTCGTGCGCATAGCTTGTCTCCGGTGCTTGAGGGGGGCGCATGGGCGGCGCTGGACCCCTAATTTAGACGCACAACCGCCTGGAGAGTTTCACGCGATCGTTATTTTGTTGAATTCGCGCCGCCCACGGCCGTCAAGTTCTGCCAGCGTCGTGTACGCCCGATCCCGTTTGGCGTGTGAAGCTGGCCGGCACCGGCAACGGGCGGCAAGGAACGCGCCCGAGTGCTCACGCTGCTCGGCGCTGCTGTGAACCAGATGCCTGATGGCTACTGGCGAGGTGCGGACGGTCGTGTTCCTCTGCCCGCTCGGGAGCGTCCCAAACGGAACGCAAACGCAGCCGCAAGTAGGGAAAACTCGCACGCCGCCGAACCTCGATTTCCAACCACAGATCACGCCAGCGATGGCCCATGTAAGACTCCAGGCCGGGATGCTTTCGTCGGACGGAGATTAGCCGGACGGCGAATTGAGGCCAACCCCAACTCAGCGCCCACACACCGGACGGGTTCACCCAATTCCCTCGGGCGTTTCGTCGGCGAGGCTCGTAAGCAGGGTTTCCAACTCCCGGCGCCGCGGTTCCAGCCCCCAGCGCACGGCGTATCGGTTCAGCCAGTACACGCCGGCGAAAACGACGGCTGCCAGGGCAGCAACCCCAATACCGCGACGGCCGCCAGCCAGCGCCCCCGACCGTTTCGTCCGACAATTCGGGGCTTCCTCCGAGAAGATTGGTAGCCCCGGGGCGACGGTTTCTTACAAGAAGGTCGGGGTGCGGTAAAATGGCCGACGGATCGGGGCGTTCGCGGGCTCGCATGCCACCAACCAGGGCAGCGGGCGATCGCATTGGAAACCGGCGAGTGTCAGTTGGCCCTATGGATCCCTATGGATTTAAGTGACTTGCTTTCACGCGATCAGGTTGGCGAGGCGCTCTACCAGCAGCGCCTTTCGGCTTTGCTGCGCCTTCTCGACGTCACACGCACACTCGCGGCCGAGATCGACCTGACGAAGATTCTGCGCATCATCGCCAGCGAAGCATGCAAAGCGCTCGTTTGCCAGCGCGCGACCGTCTATCAATATGACCCGGTGCGGCGGCAACTCTACACGCGGGTTGCCACGGACATGGAAGTGGCCGAAATCCGCCGAGGATTAGACCAGGGAATCAGCGGCTACGTCGCCCGGCATCGACGAATGCTGAACGTGCCCGACCCGGGCCGAGATCCCCGCTGGAGTCCCGACACCGATCAGGCGACCGGTTTTCAGACGCGCAATCTTCTGGCGGCACCGCTGATCTCGCCGCGCGACGGCGAGTTGCTCGGAGTGTTGGAGTGCCTGAACAACGAAGGGGGTCCTTTCGACGCCTTCGACGAACCCTTGCTGGAAGCGTTCGCCCAGCATGCCGTGGCCGCGCTCGACCGCTCTCGGTTGGTCGAGGACCTGGCCCAACGGCAGGCGGTCGATGTGGCGCTGGGGATCGCCCGCGACGTGCAGCGGCGATTCATGCCGGAGACGTTACCGACGATCGAGGGCTACGAGGCCGCAACCTGGTGGATGCCACACCAGGAAGTCGGCGGCGATTACTGCGATCTTGTCCCCCTGCGTGACGGCCGCGTCGGATTGGTGATCGCCGACGTGAGCGGTCATGGACTAGGGCCAAGCTTGCTCATGGCCTCGGTCCGAGCGTCGCTACGGTCGTTGCTGTTGGCCCATTCGCACACGGGCGAACTACTGGAGTTGCTGAACCACTCGCTGTCCGACGATTTGCGGGACGGCAACTTCGTGACCATGATCATTGCGGCTCTCGATTGCCATACCCACACGCTTGAGTACGCCAACGCCGGCCACGCACCGGCCGTACACTTCGCCGCCCGTGGCAACGACTTCACCGTCCTGACGGCGACGGGCCTGCCGATCGGCGTGTTGAAGACGAGCGACTATCCGCTGGCCAGCCCGCTGCAACTGCGAGTGGGCGATCTGGTGTTGCTCTGCACCGACGGCATTGTCGAGGCCGCGGATAAATCGGGTGAGTTGTTCGGTGTGGAACGCTTGCGCGACTCGATTCGCGAGTTCTCCGAGTTGCCGGTCGGGGACCTCGTCAAGCGACTGGGCGAGCGCGTGCAAGACTTCTGCGAGTCGCGCCGTCCCGCGGACGATCTGACGATTCTCGGCCTCCGCCGGCTACGGTAGCCCAGCGGGGGCCAAGTACGGATACTCGGCTCATTCTCCGCGGCCGTGCGCGGCGTGCGTGATCATTTCTCGGCACTCTTTCTCACACTTGCGGCACGCCTCGCCGCACTTCTTCATGTGGTCGTCGTCAGGAAACTGCTCGCAGGCCTCGGCACATCCGGCGCACACGTCGGCGCACGCCTTGCAGATTTGCGCGGCGAAGGGCCCGCTTCGGGCAACGATTTGAGCGGCCGCCGCGCAGACCGTCGCACAATCCCGGCACGTCTCCAGCGTCTTAAGATGGTCTTCCTTGCCCTCGTGCAGCAGGTGGGCGCAATGGGTTGCGCAACTCTCGCACTCCCGCGAACATTCGGCGCACGCCTCGGCACACGACGGCATTTCATGGTGCTCGGCGTGAGGAGCGGACTTCGGCTTCTTTGAGCCTTTTTGGGCCCAGGCGAAGCCGTTTGTTGTGGCGACCGCCAAGGCAGACAAGCCTGCAATACCAAACTCACGTCGCCCGATCATGATTCGTCTCCAAGGTAAAAAGTGAATGTGGCAGCTATCGCCATCTCTACCCCTTGCATTGCGATGCTGCAATCTTCGCACCCCCCGCCAGGAGTTGTCTCGCCGGCCGTGTCTATGCGCTTTCGTTGTCGCATTTCGCACAATTTGATTCTATTGCCGAAGTACAAGCCAGCAGCCCTGACCTGAGGGAATCGAGGCAATGAGCTGGTTGAACCTGCCTCAAATGAGCCGCTTGATACCACCTCAGGAGGTTATTATACTCGGGTCATGGCCGATTGCCTCTCCGGCGCCGGACGCTGCCACCAACGCGCGGTGCCGACATCAGTTGCAAAGGAGATGTCGTGAGGACGCATCTGACCCTCACCGCCCTCGCGCTAGCCTTGGCGGGAGCATGCGCGCCGTCGGCGTACGCCGGACTCGTACTAGAACTCGACTTCAGTGATGTCCCACCCGGGTCGTTGTCTCTTTCCAATCCTTACATAAGCCACGGATTCACCCTGACGAGCACCAGCGGCGGTTTCGTCGTCAACAGCCCCAATACTGGCAACGGCGCGCCTCAAACGCCTGGGAACAACCCCTTCTATGCTGGAGCAACTGGCTTGGCGGCGTTTACACCGGCGACTATTACCCTAAGGCAGACGAGTGGAGATCCGTTCTCGCTGCTCACGATCGACCTGGCGAGGAACTTCGATTTCGACCCAGCCCCGGCGGTCACGTTCACAGGCATTCTCGCCGCTGGAGGCACGCTCAGCCAGACATTCAATGTGACCACGATCGGCGGTTTTCCGCAGTCATTCCAGACGTTCGATTTCACGGGGTTCACAGGCCTCAGCTCGGTAAGCTGGGATCAGCCCGACTTGGCACAGGGGCTGCATCAGTTCGGTAATATCCGCCTCTCGAATGAGGCTTCTGGTGCAGTTCCCGAGCCTTCCACCCTTGCTTTGTTCGTTGCTGGTAGCATCGGACTGCTAGGCTATGTCCGCCGGCTCAAGTCTAAGCCGGTTTTTGATGCGGCTGAAAAGCAAAGGGACTGAGATCTAGCCTGCGTGGGTAGAGCGCATCGCAGGCGGAACCACTTTCTCGGGGGCGGCGCGCTGTAGGCCGCTTGCTGTCACGCCACCCGATCAAAGCCGTTCATCTTTGAATATGGATAAAGTCGACTTGCCGTACGTTCCGTGATGTTTGGCGAGAATGCTTAACCAGCTTGAAACAATGAGCGGCCCTGCCAAGAATCGCTCCCCCTAGGACGGCCGCCTGGTCCGGTTTACGATGGAAATTGTGCGACCCCTCGCCCGACAACCGTCGAGGCACCGGGCGGAAACTTGTAAGGAGCAAGCAGGTGAACGTCAGCGCCGGCCCCTCTGCTTCGGCCGTGCTGCGCCGGTCGGTGGCGGCGACGAATCTCCTGTTGCGCAAGCAGATTTGGATCTGGCCCCTGATTGCTGCCGTGATTCTGGCCGCGGTCGGTTACGGGCTGCGAACCCACGTCGAACGGGCCATGAAATCGTCGATGGCCAGCCAACTGCAGGTCATCCTCGCCGCCGACGTGGCGGCGCTCGAACAGTGGCTCGAGACCCAGCGCTCGAACGTTCAAACGGCCGCGGATTCCGTAACTCAGTCCGAACTGGCGGCGCAACTGGTTTCGCTCGCCGACCGCCCCGATAGCTCCCCCCTGACTCTGGCCCAAGCGCCGGAACTAGCCGAGTTACGGACCTCGGTCGGGCCCTGGATGAAAGCTCACGGCTACGTCGACTTCATCGTGGTCGACCGACATCGCCGTGTGGTCGCAGCCGGTCAAACGGAACTCATCGGCAAGCAGAACCTGCCTCGTTACGAGGAGTTTCTCAGCGTAGCGCTTGCGGGCCAAGCCACCGTCTCGCGGCCGTTTCCATCCGTCGTTCTTCTGGCCGACGACAACGGGCAACTGAGAGCCAACGTGCCCACGATGTTCGCCGCGGCGCCTTTGCGCGACGACAACAACGAGGTCTTCGCGGCCCTGGCCTTTCGCCTCCGGCCGGAACGGGATTTTAGCCGCATTCTCAATCTGGCTCACTTCGGCGAGACCGGCGAAACGTACGCCTTCGACCGCGACGGGCTCATGCTCTCGCAAAGCCGCTTTGACGACGATCTGAAGCGGATGGGCCTTTTGCCCGACACCCCAGACAGCCATTCGATCTTGACCTTGCAGCTTCGCAATCCCCAAGTCGACATGAGCCGCGGCCTACGGCCGACGCTGCGTCGCGCTGATCAGCCGCTGACTCGCCTGGTTGCCGACGCCGTGCAGGGCCACTCGGGCGTCGACGTCGACGGCTACCGCGATTATCGGGGTGTGCTTAACCTCGGGGCCTGGACCTGGCTGTCCGAATATGGTTTCGGCGTCGCCACCGAGGTCGATCTGGCCGATGCTTACCGGCCTCTGCGCATCATGAGGATGGCGTTCTGGGTGCTGTTCGGGCTGTTGGCCGCCTGCTCGGTGGGGATTTTTGTTTTCACGGTCGTTGTTGCCCGCATGCAGCGAGCCATGCGCGAGGCGGTGATGGCAACGAAACAACTCGGCCAATATCAGTTGGAAGAAAAGATCGGCGCCGGCGGGATGGGTGTCGTCTATCGCGGACGCCACGCCATGTTGCGCCGTCCCACCGCCATCAAGCTGCTCGACGTGGAAAAAACCACGCCGGAGACCATCCGCCGCTTCGAGCGCGAGGTGCAGATCACCAGCCAGTTGAACCATCCCAACACGATTGCCATCTATGATTACGGGAAAACTCCGGAGGGCGTCTTCTATTACGCCATGGAGTATCTCGAAGGGATTAATCTTGAGCAGCTCGTGCAGAAACACGGACCGCAGCCTGAGGGCCGCGTGATCCATGTCCTGCGGCAGGTGTGCGGATCGCTGAGCGAAGCACACCTGGTGGGACTCATCCACCGCGACGTCAAACCGGCCAATATCATTCTCACCCAGCGCGGCGGCGTGTCTGACTTCGCCAAGCTGCTCGATTTCGGCCTGGTCAAAGCGATCGGCGCCGAGCGAGAAGCTCGCTTGACGATGGCGGGTGCGGTTACCGGAACGCCTCTTTATCTGTCGCCCGAAGCGATCCAGCATCCCGACGAGGTCGACCCGCGCAGCGATCTTTATGCGCTTGGGGCGGTGGGCTATTTCCTGCTGACCGGCGCCCCTGTGTTTGAGGCCAAGAGCGTGGTCGACATTCTCACGCACCATGTCCACACGCCACCGCAACCTCCTTCCGAACGATTGGGAAGATTCATCTCGCCGGATCTGGAAGCGATTGTCCTGCGTTGCCTGTCGAAGCGGCCCGACGACCGCCCGGCAAGCGCGCGCGAACTGGCCGACTCTCTGGCTCGTTGTTCGACATGCGGCGACTGGAGCGAAGCCGAGGCCGTCGCCTGGTGGGCCGCCCACTCCGCCAGCGTCTTCGTCGCGTCCTCTGCGTCGGCCACGACGCCGCTTCCGGCCGGCGAGACCGAGGTCTGGATGAAACCATCGCGTTGATTTCTCGGCGGAGAGGCTTCAAGGCGCCCTTGCTCCCTGACTCGAGTCGTCACGCCATCGCGAAGCGTGCGATTTCGCTCGGCAAATACTAAGCAATGTGCCGTGCGCGTCGTTGCGCTTTCCCGTAGTCGGCTGCGCTTTGCTGATCTTGACGCAACACGTATACAGCCTGTGTCGACTCATAGCGCCCCCCTCAAGTGCGCAGCGCGCTTGACGCGATACTACGGTCGAACACTGCCTTGAACGCGAACATCGGCGGTAGATTCTTTCAGACGGGGACTGGGGCTCGTTGCGCGGTGGTCGGCGGTTTGGCCCCGATGCTGGCGGAAGGCAGCCTGATTACACCGCAACACCACGCTGTGTCCGACCGGCGGAAAACGGAGGTTCCCCATGAAATGGAAATTCACACTCGCTCTTTTGGCAATCGCGTCCGCGACGTCCCGTCTGCCTGTGTCGGCTGACGAGTATCCCACGTCGGTTGTGAGCAACTGTTTGTCCTCGCCGACCGATTGCTCCCCCTGCAGCCGCGGCTGCCCCGCCGCCTGCGCTGCCGACAACCGCTGCAACTGCGACGACGGCATTTTTCGCAGTCTGTTGGGATACTCGGGCTACAAGGCCTATGGCGGAGCCTGCCGCAAAGGGCGACTATTCGGTCTCTTTACCGCCAGCGACTGCCGCTTCACGAACTTTATCAGCCCGATGACAAACCCGGTGTACTTCGAAGATCCCCGCAATCTCACCGAAGCGCGGGTGATCTTCCTGAATCACCAGCTTCCCTCGGCCGTGCTCGGGGGCGGCGACGTGCAACTGTTTGCGACCCAACTGCGGGCCGCCCTGACGGACCGGCTGTCAATTATCGCCGTGAAAGACGGTTACATCTTTGCCGGCCAGGATGCTCCTCCCATCGAGGGCTGGGCCAATGTGAACGTGGGACTGAAGTACAATCTCTACGCCGACCCGGTGCGGCAGCGGCTCCTCAGCTTGGGCACCCGCATCGAGATGCCGGTTGGATCGTACCGCGCGTTGCAAGGCAACAGCGGCACCAGCCAGTTCGATATCTTCCTCTCCGGGGGCACGCAACTGGGCAGCCTTTCGCACCTGGTTTCCACGGCCGGCTTTCGATTGCCTGCCGACACGAACAAACAGAACGAGCAGTTCTTCTGGTCGCTGCACCTCGACCGCCGGCTGCCGAATCGTCCGCTCTATGGTCTGTTTGAACTCAACTGGTATCATTGGATGACCAACGTACCGGGAGGACTGCCGGTAGGCGGGCTCGACCTGTACAATTTCGGCTCCAGCGGTGTGGCAGGAACGAATATCGTGACCGGCGCGTTGGGGCTTAAGTACAAGCCGTCGCTCAATTCGGAGGTCGGTTTCTGTTGGGAAGTTCCCTTGACGGCCCGTCGCGACATCATGGACAACCGGCTCACGGCGGATCTGATTCTGCGATATTGACCGCAGCGCAAGGGCCGGGCGGCGGACGAGATCGCGCGCTGCTGTGCAACTCGATTCGGCGGTTGTGCCCCAAGCGGCGCGACGGACGCGGACGGTCGCCGTGAACTACCTTGAAGACATCGATTACGCGACGCCCGATTTCGGCGACTTCTACGACGAGCTGCCCCTTTGGTCTGCACCCTTTGGGCGGATGCTGCTTGAGCACGTCGTATTGCGCCGGGGAATGACCATCCTTGATGTCGGCGCCGGCACAGGATTCGTTTCGATTGAGCTGGCTCAGCGTTGCGGCCCGGACGCCCACGTAATTGCCGTGGATCCCTGGGAAGCCGCGGTCTCGCGGCTCAATCGCAAATTGAAGCGTTGGGACATTCGGAACGTCCGGACCGTCCTGAGCGATGTGGTGGCGATCGATCTGCCCGATTCCTCCGTCGACCTGATCGTATCGAACCTCGGCATCAACAATTTCGATAGGCCCGAGGCCGCCCTGCGATCGTGCTTGCGCGTCGCCAAGCCGGGAGCCGACCTTTTTCTGACGACGAACCTCGTCGGTCATATGGCCGAGTTCTACGAGGTCTATCGCGGCGTACTCGTGGAACTTGGCCTTCACCATCGAATCGCCCCGCTCGAGGAACACATCCGCCACCGCGCCACGATCGATTCGCTCCGCTCACTGCTGGAGAGTGCGGGATTCGAGTTCGTGGAAGCGATCACCGGCACATTTAAAGAGAGGTTTGCCGACGGGACGGCCCTGCTGGAGCACCGTTTTGTGCGATTGGGCTTCCTCTCCGGCTGGAAGTCGGTGGCGGAAGACGCCGTCGCGGCGACGTTCGCGGCTCTTGAGCAACGGCTGAACGACGTGGCGGCCGAGCGGGGTGAGCTGTCGCTTACTATTCCGGCGGCGTGCGTTCATGCGTGCAAACCGGCGGCGGGATGATGACCGGGCCAAACGACCGCGAATCGACGGCATTGACATGGGTGCGCGAGGTCGCCGGAAGGCCGCGCATCCGTTGGGGACGTGTCGCGGCGTTTCTGGCGGGCGCAGCCGCGATCGACTGCGTGGCGACGCTCGGCGTGGCCCTAGCCACCGACATGCCGATCAACGAGGTCACCATTCTGGCTCCGCTCTGCGGGGCCGCCGGCTACCTTGTTCTGGCCGTGGAACTGCAACGCCAGCGGCTGCAAACCAGCCAGTGGCGGTTTCGTTTCGGCATGGGCGCGCTGCTCGTACTGACGGCGGTCGCCGCCGCGTTCTTCGCCCTGACGACCGGCGCGCTTCGTGAGAACCAGCGCTTGTTTGCGGAAAACCAGACCCTCAAGAGTGACATCGAGGCGGTCATGCAGGGGGGCGTCGCGTGGATCGGCATGCCGGGGGGCCGCGGAATTACCTGCCAGGTGACACGGCCCGGCTTTTCCGACGCCGACCTGGCCAGAATCATCGATCTGGCGTCGCGCGGCGGCGCCCGCAGTTGCGAGTTGACGACCTTGTTCCTCGGCCGAACAGCCGTCACCAACGCGGGCGTTCGGCAACTGGCCGCATGTGACAAGCTGATTTTCGTCGACCTCCCGCCGGTCAGCCTGAGCGACGACACGATCGAGGCGCTCTCGAAATGTCGGCGGCTGGAATTCCTCCTCATCGACGAGCGTGGCTTGACCGCGGCACAAATCGACCGTCTCCGCGAATCGTCGCCGCGACTCAGGCTCAACGGCCGAACCTGGGCAGAGCGCGAAGGGGCAAAGTAGGCGGAGGCCAGGGCTCGTCTAGTTGAAACGCGGCCCACGAAGCCAAATCGACCGCACGGCCGTGCTATTCTTCTCTCTTAGGCTGATGCGAGACGTTACAGTTGGGCAACGTTTGTTCGAGTCGGTGCATACCTTGTTCAGTTACATCCGTACCGTGCAAACGCAAGGTCTTCAGGCCCGGCATTCTGCACAGTGCTTCGATGCCGTCATCGTCGATACTAGTATCAGACAAGTTGAGTGAGGTGAGGGACGTCAGCCCGCGCAGAGATTGAAGTTCGGCATTTCCGATCCAAGTTCGGGTCAAGCTGAGCTGTTCGAGATGAGGCAGTCGCCGAAGGTGAACCAGGCCTTTGCCCGTGATCTTATCGCTGTCCAAGTAAAGAACTCGCAGTTCGCTGAGCGTTGCAAGATGGGCCAGCCCAGCGTCGGTGATCCGGGTCTTGGTCAGGTTGAGGTCCATCAGCGTGCCCAGTTGGCCCACGTATCTGAGTCCCTCATTGTCAATCGGAGACCGGCAGAGATCGAGGCTTCGCAAATCCGAATTTGCTCACAGATGTTGTAGTCCGTGCCCCGTGACACGACTGCCGATCAAGTTCAGGGTGCAGAGCCGCCTCAACGGCGCCAAATGAGCAAGATCGTCGTCCGAGACGCCGCCGCCGAAGCTGAGGAACTCCAATCCCGTCAATGCCTCAAGATTTGACAGGTCGCTCTCGTGCGGAGTCCCGTGGAAGCCGAGCCCAATGGGCTCCTGGAAATGCTTGCGGCCTAGGAAGGTCAGCAGTCCGGGTTGTTCCTCGCCAGCATAGGAAAGTCCCGCGCCGATTTGTTCGAGTGCCGCCGCCGCGCGACGCTGCTTCTCGGTGCTTTGCAACTTGATACCGATCAGTCCGAGGCCTGTTCCCATGAGCAGGACGAGGAGCAGGAAGGTCCTCAAGCCGAACTGCGCACGGCGACGAACGAAGCATGCGCCTCCGATGACCACCAGTGTTGCCGTCGTGGCGACAACCAAGACGAGCAAGCAGAACTGCCACCCCATGCCGAGTTGCCGCCAAGCCTCCGCGCGCAGCAGCACCCAAGCGAGTAGTTCTGCCAGGAAGAGCGCGCCAAGCAGCGTCTTCGTGTTGAGCCAATGGAAGAGAGGTCGTGAAATCGTCGACGCCTTGGCCATCGTCGGGAATCGAGCGGATAACGGACAACCAAGATGGTCCGTTCGCTTGTGATTATCGTGGCTGCAGACGCGCGCAGCAATGATGGGTCAATTGAAAGTGTTTGACCGCCGGAATCTTGGCGGGTGGCGGACAAGGGTGTGGAAAGCCGAAGGCAATTCAACCCGCTTTCACCCAGAGCCGAAAGTAATTCCACCCGCCCTCACCCCGGCCCTCTCCCAGAGGGAGAGGGAGAATGGCGACGATAAAAAGAGAAAAGCCGGACCAGGTTTCCCCGGTCCGGCTTCGCTCCTCTCTGCCAAAGCTCTGTATTGTTGTCGGTGAGGCCGAATCCGACCTCTCCGTCAGGTTCCAAACTCCGGACGCCGCCGCTCAAGCTGGCTCTGCAGCCGCTGGACGATCGAGCTGTGCATCTGGCTCACGCGGCTCTCCGAAAGATCGAGTGTGGCGCCGATCTCTTTCATCGTCAGCTCTTCGTAGTAGTAGAGGATGATGATCAGCCGCTCGTTGCGGTTCAGCCCCTTCGTGACCAACCGCATCAGGTCGGTTTTCTGGATGCGCCGCGTGGGGTCTTCCCCCTTCTTGTCTTCGAGGATGTCGATCTCGCGAACGTCCTTGTAGCTGTCGGTCTCGTACCACTTCTTGTTCAGGCTGATGAGGCCGACCGCGTTGGCGTCGAGCATCATCTTTTCCAGCTCGGGAACGGTGATTTCGAGTTGCGCGGCCAGCTCGGTTTCGGTCGGCTGGCGGCCGAGCCTGGTTTCCAGCGTCTTCATGGCCTCGTTGAGCTTGCTGGCCTTCGAGCGAACCAGCCGCGGCACCCAGTCCATCGTGCGCAGCTCGTCGAGCATCGCCCCGCGGATACGCGGCACGCAATAGGTCTCGAATTTCACACCCCGCGTCAGATCGAAAGCGTCGATCGCATCCATCAGGCCGAAGACACCGGCCGAGACCAGGTCGTCGAGCTCAACCCCTTCGGGCAAACGCGACCAGATCCGTTCGCCGTTGTACTTGACCAGCGGCAGGTAGGTTTCGACCAACCGATTGCGCAGATCCTGGTTTAACGGGTCGGCCTTGAACGCTTCCCAGAGCTGAGCGACATCTTCTGCTGCGACCGTTGCTGCCATGCACTCCTCCGTGATTGCACATCGCCGCCCACCAATCCATCTGCCCTCCTAACGCGATCCAGCGTCGCGGCGGCCTGGAATGGTCACGGTTTGATTTTTCCTGGGGAGGCCGGTTCCTTGGCTTCCCGTGCGGCGATCTCCGCCGCGAGTCTACTGCGAATCGATTCGAGGACGATCCAATCGGCCAGTGCCCCGACCATGCATCCCAGCGGATACGCCGCCAGCAAGCCGAGCCAGGCCGAAAACAAGGTTGATTCTGTGCCGCCGCCGTGAACGCATCCTCGTGCGATCACCGTGGCGAACGCCAACAAACCGAGGACTCCGCCGTAGCTGCGTGCCACGCTCGCTTGCTCCCGACGGCCTCAGAGATGACGCAACCGACAAACTTTGCCAGCCGGCGGGTGGCCGACGGCGTGGATTATTATCGGTCGTCACACGTGTGTGGCTTGAATTGATCGTCGGATTTCTTCTCCCGGTTGCCCGTCTTCAGCCTGAACAATCCCGACCCCGAACGGCCCGCTCGCCACTCTCTCCGGCAGCACTTCGTCTTTCCTATCTCCGGTCGATTGCTCGACTGATTCTGCCAGCCGGTCGATGATTTGTGCCGCCTGGGACGCGGGGGACGACAGCACGACGGGCATCTGCCGCTGCGCCGCCTCGGCGATCTCGCGACAATGGGCCAGCGACGCGGCACAGTCAAGTTCGAGGCCGAGGAAGCGACGGCACGCGTCACGCAAGCGTGACATGGCGCCCTGGGCCTGGCGGCCATCGGCCATGTTCATGACGACCTGTGCCATCGGCCCCTGGCGACCCCCGCCGAAGGTCTTGAGGGCGGCGTAGGCGTCGATCACAGACGTGCTGGCGGTCGTTGTCACGAGGAGCACACGATCCGCGGCTCTCCAGAATCGCTCGACGATGCGGGTGACGCCGCTGCCGGCGTCGATCACAACGTGATCGAACCGCTCGAGTCGGGCGAGGTCGGCGACGAGGCGCTCCTGCGCCGTCGCGGAGCAATCAGTGACGTGGCCGGTCGCCCAAGCGCCCGGCAACACCCGGATTCCCGCCGGACCGTCCTGCATCGCTTCTTGAATACTCCGCCGACCGGCCAGGACATCACCGACCGTGTATCCTTGGCGCGTGCCGCAAAGGGCGGCCGTGTCGGCCTTGCCCAGGTCGCCGTCGACCACGAGCGTCCGCCGGCCCCGCCGCGCCAACGCTACGGCAAGGTTGACGGCAAGCGTCGTTGTTCCCACCCCTCCCTTGCCGCCCGCGACCACGAGCAGTCCTGGGCGCTCTGCGGCCCCGCTGATAGCGGCGCGCCGCGCGCCGCGCATCATTTGTCGCAGGTGGTTGGCCTGGTCGGGCATGAGATGGCGTGGGCGATTGCCCGGTGTTTCCGTTTTCAAGAATCCTGAGGAACGATCTCGATCTACAATCCCACGATCTGCCGAGCCAGCCGCCCGGCGTCGGCCGGTCCAATGTCGTCCGGCACGTTCTGCCCGTGGGTCACGTAGCTCAGCGGCAAACCGCTTTTGCGCAGAATGGGTAGCAAGTGGCCGAGTCCGGCCGCTTCGTCGAGCTTCGTCAAAATGAGGGCCGTTGTTCCGACAGCGGCAAAGCGCTCGACCGTACCCGCCAGTACCGAGGGACTTGCCGTGCTCGACAGCGTCAGGTGGACCTCGTCGGGGTGCGCCTCGTCGATCAGTGCGGTCAGTTCCTTCAGTTTGATTTCGTCCGTCGGGCTGCGTCCGGCCGTGTCCATCAGGATGAGATCGAGATCGGCCATCCCGCGCAGCGCCTGCCTCATGTCGCCGGCCGTCGCCACCACCTGCATCGGCAGGTCGATGATGTCGGCATAGGTGCGAAGTTGCTCGACGGCTGCAATCCGATATGTATCGACGGTGATCAAGCCGACGCGCCGCTTGTCGCGCAGACGAAAGTTGGCCGCCAATTTAGCGATGGTCGTCGTCTTGCCCACGCCGGTCGGCCCCACGAGGGCCACCAGCCGCGTCCGGCCCGGAGCCAGGGCGATCGGGCCCTGTATGGCGATCTCTCGCTCGATTTCTCCCGCCAGCCAGTTGCGGGCGATCCGCGCGTCGCCACGCACGGCCTTCGGCGCCGATCGTTCGACCTGCTGTACCAGATCTCGCGCCGCGTCCTCGTTAACCTCCGCGTCGATCAGGTCGGTAAACAGCCGGAACGACTCCTGCGACCACTCCGGCGGTCCGCCGCGCCGGCTCTGTTTGCACAACTCCTCGACGAGCGAGTGCAGGTCGTCAAGCCGTCCCTTCAGCTCGTCACGAAACATGGCCTTGGCTTCCCATTCGATGCCCGGGGCCAATTCCTTCCGGACCGCTCCGTCGTCGGCCTGGTTGCGTCGGGGCAGCCGGCTGGGCACGTTGACCTCGGTGGAAGCGGTGACTTCGATCTGCCGCAGCCCCGGAATCCAACTCCACAACACCCCGCCGCGGATCTCACGCGTGTGCAGCACGGCCGCCGCTGGTCCAAGCTCTCGGCGCACCAGCGCCAAAGCTTGCTGCATGGTGGGAGCCCGAAAAGTGCGAATATCCATAGCGCGTCAAACGTAGGCAAAGATGTCCCGGCTCGATTCCATCAGTTCACTGAGCATGCCTTCTCATCCTTTTCCCGGCACGGCGTCCATGACCAACCCGGTTGATTCGAGCTTCGTATCTCGGGTGATCTCGTTGTAGCTGAGGATGATCGCCTGCGGCAGTTGCGAGGCGGTCATCTGCCGCAACGCCGCCCGGATCTGCGGACTGACCAGCACCACGGGCGGATGTCCCCGATTGATGAGTTTTTCCAGCTCCTTGGCGATGACGCGGCAAGTGGCGTCGATGGCTTGGGGTGACATGCGGATGAACAGTCCCCGATCGTTGTGCTCGAAGCCGGCTCGAATGCGGTCTTCCAGAGCTGGATCGAGCGTCACCACGTGCAGTTTGTTAGCGGCATCGCGGTAGCGGGTGCAAATTGCGCGGGCCAGCCGGTGGCGGACGTATTCGGTAAGGAGCAAGGGGTCCTTCGTGCGACTCGCGTAGTCGCCCAGTGTCTCCAGGATCGGGCTGAGTTGTCGGATCGACACTTGCTCGCGCAGTAACATTTGCAGGATTTGCTGCACCTCGGCCAGCTTCATCTGGTTAGGAATCAATTCGTCGACCACGGCCGGAGAGGTCTTCTTCAGCTCGTCGACAAGATGCTTCGTGGCGTCGCGAGTCAGAATCTCGTCGGCATGACGGCGAACCACCTCGGTCAGGTGCGTGGCCAGGACGCTCTGTGGCTCGACGACCGTGTAACCCAACATCTCGGCCTGATCGCGCATGCCCGGCTCAATCCAGACGGCCGGGGTGCCGAAGGCCGGTTCGCGCGTCTCCGTTCCCGCGAGCTTGCCGCTGGTCACGCCCGAATCGATGGCCAGCATCATGGTCGGGAAAACGGTCGCCTCGGCCACCGGGCAATCACCGACCTTGATACGATAGGTGTTTTGATCAAGGCGCATGTTATCGCGGATGCGCACTTTGGGCATGAGAATGCCCACATCGGCCGCCACGTTCTGCCGCACCCGCTGGACGCGCTCCAGCAGGTCGCCGCCTCGCTTGGGGTCGGCCAGCCGGATCAGGCCCACGCCGATCTCGACCTCCATCGGGTCGACATTGAGGTAATCCTCGATTCGTTCCTCCGGAGCTTTCTTCTCAGCGGCCTTCGCCTTGGCTTCCGAGGCGGCTTTTGCTTCTTTGTGGCGGCGCGTGATGGTTAACGCCAGGCCGATGCAGCCGCCTCCGAGCGCGAACAGCGGCAGACGCGGCAACTCGGTGAAGATCAGCGCGCCGAGAAAAGCACCGGTGACGCCCAGCGCCTGGGGCCGGGCGAAAAGCTGACCCAGGAACTCGCTCGGCAGGTTGGTCTCTTCCGTGCTGCGGGTGACGAGCAGACCGGCTGCCAACGAGATCAGGAAGGCAGGCACCTGGCTCACCAGCCCATCGCCGATCGTGAGCTTGGTGAACAGCGCCGCCGCCTGCGAGACCGACATGCCGTCTTCAATGACGCCGATGAACAGGCCGCCGATGATGTTGATCAGCGTGATGACGATGCCCGCGATGGCGTCGCCGCGTACGAACTTGCTGGCACCGTCCATCGCCCCGAAAAAGTCGGCCTGTTGTGTGATCTCGGCGCGCCGCCGCTGGGCCTCGCGTTCGTCGATGATGCCGGCGTTCAGGTCGGCGTCGATCGCCATCTGCCGGCCCGGCATGCCGTCCAAGGCAAACCGCGCCGCCACCTCGCTGATGCGGGTGGCACCCTTGGTGATGACCACGAACTGGATAAGCACGATGATGGAGAAGATGATCAGCCCGACGACCAGCCTGTCGCCGGCCACGAACTCGCCGAAACTTCGCACCACCCCGCCGGCCGCCTCCAGGCCGTCGCTGGCGGCCCGCGTGAGAATCAACCGCGTGCTGGCCACGTTCAGCACCAGCCGTCCCAGGGTGGTGGCCAGCAAAAGCGAGGGAAAAATGTTGAACTCCAGCGGCGTCTTTACGTAGATGGTGGTGAGCAGCATGATCACCGCCACGCAGATATTGGCCGAGAGGAGCACATCCATCAGCGCGGCCGGCATCGGCACCATGATCACCAGCACGCTGGCGATGATTCCGACGGGCAGGACCAGGTCGGGCCAGCGCGCAAGGGCGGAGCCCAGACCCGACCGTGGCGGCGCAACGGGGGCCATGAACCAAACTCTCCGGGACAACGGGCGATCTCAGGTTGAGATCGAAGGAAATGAAAAGATTTGTCTAAAGTGGGCGGAAGAGGGGCGAAATTAGCCAAAACCCCGACGACTGTCCAGGGCGGTTTGGCAGGCCGACGGGCGGTCACCCGGTAAGCCGAAGACGTTAGGTAAGGCAAGGGAGAAGGCACGCCGACGGCATTCAGAGAAGAGGGGCCGCGTGGCGATACTTCGGCGCTAAGCGGATTCCCGGATGCGGGCGGGGGCGATCTGTCCGTCCTCGCTGATGTCCTCGAAGCGAACCGAGACGCGCTTGGAAACGCCCGACTCCCCCATCGTTACGCCATAAAGCGTGCCGGCGCAGGTCATCGTCTTCTTGGAGTGAGTGATGATGATGAACTGCGTCCAGGCGAGGAATTCTTGCAGCACGCCGATGAACCGCTCGATGTTGGCCTCGTCGAGCGCCGCGTCGACTTCGTCCAGCACGCAGAACGGGCTGGGACGGTACTGAAAAATGGCCAACAGCAAGGCCACGCACGTGAGCGTTTTTTCGCCGCCGCTGAGCAGCGATACGCTCCTCAGTTCCTTGCCGGGCGGGCGGGCCACGATCTCAATGCCGCTCTCGAGGACGTCGACACCCTCTTCCAACACCACGTCGGCCTGCCCGCCGCCGAACAGCTTGCGGAAGAGCGTCTGGAAGTTCGCGGTCACGACCTCCAGCGTCTCCTCAAATAGCCGCCGGCTGTCGGCGTTGATCTTGCCGATGATCTGCACCAGGGAGTCCTTGGCCTTCGAGAGGTCTTCAAACTGCGCGGCAAGTTTTGCGTGCCGGGCCTCGAGCTCCTCCAACTCGGCCAGCGCGTCGAGATTCACCGTGCCGATATGGTTGATTTTCCGCCGTAGCTCGGCGATTTCTTGATCGACCTCGTCGCGCTCGCCCTGGGCCTCGGTCGACGGGGCGTGGTCCATCGCCGCCAGGTCGACCTGGTAGTCTTCCTTGAGCCGGGCGGCCAGCGTCGAGCGCTCGTGCCGCACTTCGTTGGCCGCCAGATCCCTGGCGTGTCGTTGCTGTTCCAGCGAGCGGGCCAGCGATTGCGCAGTCTGGGCGGCCGCCTGCAGTTCGCCCCGCGAGACACGCTTGGCCTCGTGCCGGCCGGCCAGGCTGGCAACTTCTGCCGCCAGCGACTCGCGCAGCAGATAACATCCGGCGAGCTCGCTCTCGGCCAAAAGCAAGCTTGCCTCGGCCTGACGGCGGCGCTGACGTGAGCGTGTAAGCTGCTGCCGGCAGTCGTCCACGCTGCGGCGGCGTTCCTGCTGGTCCCGCTGCAACTGGCTCAGGTGCGTCGTGAAGCTCGCCAGCCTCTCCTCGCACTTGGCCAGTTCGACTTTCGCCGCGGTCACGCTCTGCCTGGCCTGGTGCAACCGGTCGTCGGCCCTGCGCACGCGCTCGCGCGTCGCCTTCGACGCCTCTTCGAACTCGGCCAGACGCCCTTTTGCCGCCTCCGACGCGTGCTGGGTGGCGGTGAGCCGTCCCTCGGCCGAGCCGACGGCTTGCTCTTGTTGCTCTTGTTCGGCCGACAATCGGGCGAGTTGCTCGGTGAGCTGTGCCTGCCGGGCTTCGGCCGTTTTCAGTCGCAGGCGACAGTCGTTCAGCGCCTCGGTGGTCGTCTGCTGGGCGGCCGCCAGCTCGCGCTGACGGTCAGCCTGGCTGGCGAGGCGGCGCTCCAGGTCGTCGCATCCTGCCTGGGCGGTCTCCACCTTTGCCGCCAGGCCGGCCGATTGTTCCTTCAAGGCGCGCAGCTCGCTGCGTCGAGAGATGAGTCCGCCACCTGCCTGCTTGGGCCCGATGGAAAGCGTGCCGTCGGGGGCCAACATTTCGCCGTTGAGCGTCACGAAACCCGCGCCGCGACCGATGCCCGAGGCGAGCGTCAAGGCGTCGGCCAGACTTCCGACGACCCAGGTGCGGCCGAGCAACCTTCGCACCAGACCGGCCAGCTCGCGTGAGGCGTCGACGTAATGGTCGGCGCGGCCGTGAACGCCCGGCAGCCCTTGCAAATCGCCCGGATCGTCCCATGCCGAGGGCTCCTCGCGAGCGACGTCGACGAAAGTGACGCGGCCGGCCAACCGTGGCGACGCCTGCTGGATCCAGCGTAAAAAGGGCTCGTCCGGCGCCACCACGAACGCCTGCCCCCTCTCTCCCAAGGCCGCCTCAACCGCGGGCGCCATCTCGACCGAAACGTGCAACAAATCGGCGAGCATGCCGCGCACCGATCGCAGAGGACCCGTCTGTTCGCTGCGGATGACGTTCAGCACCTCCCTGGCGGCGGCCCCCACTCCTTCTTGCCGCGACTCAAGCTCTTCCAGCAGAGCGGCCCGTTCCCCCGCGGCCGTGTGGCGCTGACGCAACTGAGCCAACTCGAGCAAAGTGGCCTTGAACTCGGTCTGCAACTCGGCAAGTTGGCTTTCCGCGGTGAGGTGCGCCTCGGTGTGGCGCTCGGCCACTTCCGACAATTCCTCGGCCTCTCGGCTCAACCGCTCGTGTTCGACCTGCCCCTCGGCCTGGGCCGATTTCGCTTCGGCAATTTGCCCGGCGCGGCGCTCGAGGGCGGCGAGAGCGGCGTCTCTCTGAGAGGCCAGCGAGGCCGCCTCGGTTTCTAGCGTGGCAACCGCGCGCGTGGCCTCCAGCGCGGCCTGCCGAATCAGTTCGTATTCCGACCGGACCTGATCGAACTCGGCCGTGAGGGACGCCAGCTCTTTTTCGCATTGCGAGAGCACTTCGCCTTGCGCCTCTTTTCGGCGCAGGGCCTCGTCTGCCGCGGCCGCGGTCTCGGCAAGTTGTTGCTGCAAGTCGCCCGCCCGAACGCGCATGGCCGCGAGTTGCCTTAAGAGTCGAGCCTCCTCGCCGTCGGCGTCGTGGATGCGCCCGCGCTCGTCGTCGAGCGTCGCCTCGCGCGATGTGATTCGTTCGCGATTCTCCGCCGAACGTCCTTCGCACCGCTGCTGGGCGGCCACGACCTCCGCCAGCTCCGCGTCGACCGCCAGCGCCTGCGACTCGAACTGTTCGGCCTCGGCCAGGGCCGCGTCGCGCCCGGCCGCCAGTTCGGCCAGTTCGCCTTCCAGTTCAGCAAGCCGCTCGCCGAGCCGCCGCCAATCGGCGCCCGCCACCTGCGTGCGCAACTCCTGCAGCCGGTCGGCGTACTCCTTGTAGCGCCGGGCCTTGGTGGCCTGCAGGCGGACGCTGCGCAAGCGGTTGCCGACCTCGTCGACGATGTCCTTGAGTCGGAGCAGGTTCTGGTCGACCCGTTCCAGCCGCCGCAGGGTTTCCAGCTTCTTGGCCTTGAAGCGGCTGATGCCGGCCGCCTCCTCGAAAAGCAGCCGCCGGTCCCTGGCCGAAGCCTGCAGCATCACGTCGACTTTTCCCTGCTCGATCACGCTGTAGGCTTCGGTCGCCGCGCCGGTGCCGGAGAAAACGTCGCGGATGTCGCGCAGCCGGCAGGGCTGGCGGTTGAGCAGGTATTCGGCCTCACCGCTGCGATAGACGCGCCGGGTGACGTACACTTCGGGGGCGTCGAGCCCTAGCAGCCGTTGCGAGTTGTCAAAGACGAGGGTTGCCTCGGCGGCGTTGAGGGGGTGGCGGGTGGCCGAGCCGTTGAAAATAACGTCGACCATCTCCTTGCCACGGAGGCTTTTGACGCTCTGCTCTCCCAGCACCCACTTGATGGCGTCGACGACGTTCGACTTGCCCGATCCGTTGGGCCCGACGACGGCCGTGATTCCACTGGGAAACTCGAAATGCGTCTTATCGGCGAAGCTTTTGAAGCCGACGAGTTCCAGCGCTTTCAGCATGGGCCCGGGTCGAGGACGAAGTCACGGCAAACGACATTATTTCATTCATAATAGCCGATTATCCCCCCGCGAAGGTAGCCGGATGTGGCCTTCCGAGAATCGGTGGGAGGCGAGACGCCCGCACCACAACGCCGGTTCTCGGAAGGGTTCATTAGGGCCGCCGGGCTTAAGGCTTGACCACCGTGCCGTCCTTGCGCCGCACGCCGCCCCACTGGAGGTCGAAGGGCGGATCGTCTTCGATGGGGAATTTCGCGGCCAGCTTCTCGTCGAGATCGACGCCCAGGCCGGGCCGGTCGCTGACCCAGTAGTACCCCTCTTTCAACTCGGGGCAACCGGGAAAAACGTCCTGTTCAGCCTGCGTGAAGGCCCGCGCTTCTTGAATTCCAAAGTTCGGCGTGGCGATGTCGAGATGGATGTTGGCGGCATGCCCCACTGGCGAGACGTCGCCGGGACCGTGCCAGGCGGTGCGCACCGCGAAGAACTCGCACAAGGCGGCCACCTTACGGGCCGCCGACAGCCCGCCGATCTGCGAGATGTGGATGCGAATGAAGTCGATCAGCCGCTCGCTGATGAGCGGCACGTACTCGTTCGGGTTGTTGAACAACTCACCCATCGCGATGGGGGTGCTGGTCTGTTTGCGCAGGTGCGTAAAGTAGCCGACGTCCTCCGGGCTGAACGGGTCTTCCAGGAAGAACAGCCGGTACGGCTCCAGGTCTTTGGCCAACTGGATGGCCAGAATCGGCGGCACGCGCTCGTGGACGTCGTGCAGAAGTTGGACTTCGTCGCCCAGTTCCTTCCGCAGGTGCTCGAATAGCCGCGGGACGGTCCGCACGTAAGGTGCTGGCTCCCAGGGCTTGGGAGGGACGGCCGCTTTTTTCTTGGACTGCGCGCCGGCACCATACGTCGCCAGGCCGGGCAAGCCAACTTGAGCCCGCACGTGCCGGTAGCCCTGCTCGATGAGCGCCCGGGCCCGTTCGGTCACCTCTTCAAACGTTTCGCCCGTGGCGTGGCGATAGGTGTCGACGGCGGTTCGGCACTTACCGCCGAAAAGCTGCCACACCGGCATCCCGGCTCGTTTCCCCAAAATGTCCCACAGGGCCTGGTCGACGCCACTGATGGCGTTGCCGAGCACCGGGCCGTTGCGCCAATAGGAGCTGACCAGCGACGATTGATAGATGTCCTCGATTTCCAGCGGATTCTTTCCGACGAGGAACGGCCGCAAGTACTTGTCGACGGCCGTCTCGACGGCACGGGGGCGCTGGGTGAACGTGGCGCAGCCGAGGCCATACAGCCCCGGCTCGCTGGTCAAAACCTTGACCACCACCAGCCGGATGTCGGCCGGGGCGGTGAGGATCGTCTTGATGTCGGTAATCTTGAGCGGTGGCAGGCTCTTGCCGTCGGCGGCCGACGCGGGACCCGCGGGCGTTTCCGCCGCCCCACAGCGCGCGCCGGCGGCCAGCCACGGCAAACTCAAGGCGCCGGCACTCGTTCGCTTCAGCCAGTGTCGCCGGTCCATGAACTACTCGGCCGACTTGGCTTCGATCTTGACGACGACTTCCGCGTTCTTGACCTTCTTGGTCATCAGCTTGACGGTCGCGCCCTCTTCGATTTCGTCGAGGTCGGCCTTTTTGCCGTCGAGCGTGATCTCGCATTTCTCGTCGACCTTGAACTCCCGCTCATCGCTCCCTTTGATCAAGACGACGATCTTGTTGTCTTCGTCGTCGACGCTGACCACTTTCCCTTCGTGGACGGCGCTGGCCAATGCGGGCGACCCCGCAAGAACGGCGATAAAAAGGGCAATGAGCGCTACAGCGATTCGGTGCATGGAACAATCCTTTCAGCGAAGACGCGGGCCTTTCAGCGAAGAGGCAGGGTAGCCCGCGATTATAGCACGGCAGGACGGCTGGTGACCGCCAAACCGGGGATTTTAGGTCGACGGCCCCGCGGGCGATTCCAAGCGCCGACGAGTGGCTGTAGAATGCGGACGGTCGACGGGAAATTCTGCTTTGACTTGCATCGATCATTCGTGCGTCGAAGGAGGGTGTGCCGATGCGTCTGTTGCTGAGCGTCGTGTGCGTGGCCTCGATGGCAGCCGGCGAAGCGCGGGCGCAGGTTGCGCCGCTGCCGGGAATGGCCAGCCTGCGTCGGACCGACATGAGCCTCGGCGAGAACGCGGCGAATATCGGAGTTCGCCCGGCGAGGCGAGCTTCGGTTTCGACCGTGGGTCGGAGCTATGGGAACTACTTTCCCCAGAACAACGCGGCCTCGGTCAGCACCATCACCGCGGCTCCGGCGGCCGCAAGCACGTTCGGCCAGTCGCTCGTGAACCTCAACCAGCCGAGCATGTTCCAGGGTGGTGGAGCGCAGCGCACCCTGTTGAGAGGCAGCGAGGTGCAGAGGTCCAATGCAGCAGCGCAAACTCGGTACGGCGGTTCGTTCACGGGGCAGACCTTGGGGGGAGCGGTCGGCTTGGGCAACATGACGATTCAAGCCAGCCAGATCGCGCAAACACCCGCCCCCATGCAGCCGGCGCAGATAAGTCAACCAGCCGCGCCGAGGCAGATCGCGCAGCCGGCTCAACCATCCGCAGTGTTCAATGTTCCGTCGACCTACAATGCCTTTCCAGGCAGCGTTCGTAGCAATGGAGTCTACGGCAGCGGCATCTACGGCGGCGGTTATCCGTTTAATAGCGGTGTTCAAAGGAGAACCTACTGAATTCAAACCGAGGGGTAGGTGAACGGAATACGAATGGCGGCCACTGGCAGAGATTGGCAGACCGTGGCAGAGATTGGCGGACAGTGGCAGAGTTTGGCAGAC
Source organism: Pirellulales bacterium (assembly GCA_035550375.1). Lineage (GTDB taxonomy): Bacteria > Planctomycetota > Planctomycetia > Pirellulales > JAICIG01 > DASSFG01. The sequence goes on from DASZPH010000130.1 coordinate 41,650, forward strand.
ACTGGCAGAGATTGGCAGACACTGGCAGAGATTGGCAGACCCGCGGGCGATGACGAGCTGATTCTGGCGTTGCCCGCCGGCGCGGCCGTGCGGGATGCTGCCGAGCGGTGGGTGACGGCAGGGGAACGTTGGCAGCGGCGTGCCGCGGCTTCGCCTGATCGGGCTTCTGGCCGCCACCACGGTTGAGCGGCCCTGAGACCAAAGAATTCATCCTCGCCCGCGGGCGTGTCCTTGGGCTTCATTCACGGCCTCCTGTCCTTCGCCTTGACCCGACGGTCCCTCGCACCCCTTGACATACCTGGAGACATTTTCCAGTCAAGGCATGTTTGCATGTCACCGCATATCACAACGGCGGCAGCCGTCGCGCCGTCCTTGGCGGCCGGCTGGACCCATTAAGAACGGCTGGACGCACTAAAAAAGAGCCCCGCCGAGCTCTTTAGCCCGAATCATTCACCGGCCCCCACCAAGCGCGAAGCGTCAGCGAGGAGCACGACGCAACTGCCCTCGCTCACGCTTCGCGTTCGTGTCGGCGCAGTTTGCGCGCAAGCCTGCGGGCCGGTGAATAATCCGGGCGTTAGGCTTCCGAGGCGCCTCGAACCGCGAGAAAGTCGGCGAGATCATCCTGATCGATGACCCAGCCGCGACAGTTGGAGGAGCCGCATTGGCAGCGAATCGCCATGGCCGGCGGCCATCGGTAATCAATGGTGATTTCCTCGCCGCGGCGAATCGGGCCCAAGGCCAGGACAAAGACGCGCCGTTCGATCGCTCCGGTTTCGGGCGATTTGACGTCGTGCGGCTCGAACACGCTATTCGGCCGGCAACTGTGGTTCAAAAACCTGAAGGGCGGATCGGGTTCCAGGCTGCGTTCGTCGCCCATGCTGTAGCAGTAGGGCGAGCTGTAATCAGGTTCGTCGATGACGGTGCCGAGGATTTCGCCGATCATGTCGCCGTCGACGTAGGAGCGGCGCGAAAAAACGCCCCGCCCAATGCGGCTCCGACGCACTTTCGGGCTGCGTTGTTTGGAGGCGTGGCTGCGAACGGCAAGGCTTCCAGCGGAGGGATCGTTTCTCAATTCAGCAGGCCTATCGTCCTCAAAGCAAAAAGCGTTGCCACGGTCGCGGCGCTGCCGCAAAGCCAGAGCACATTCCACCAACTAAAAGCGAAGGGGTCGCTGAACCGGGCCAAAGCGTCTTCAAAATCCGGGTCTTCCACTCGATGCTCCAGCCAGGCTCGCTTGTCGCTGCAGATTCGTGCGGGCTGGCGGCGGGGAAGCGAGCGCAACCGATATTTTTCTGCCCATCTGCTATTTCGCCGCCCAGCCGCTATTTCGCTGCCCGTCTACGCCGCTGCTCTTCTATCTCTCTACGGCCGAGCAAACTGCAACGGGTTCATTTGCCCGCGGCGCGTCTGACGCCGTGCTAGCAGCCCTGTTGGCAGAAACTCGACCACGGACTTGCTGAGCGACGTTTCGAGAAATCGCCGCGCCGCAGAGGACAGCCTTAGGCTCCCTGGCCGCCGGCTCCCGAAGATGCCTCGAGGGCTGCCAAAAAAACCGGCGAGTCGGGCCGGAACCCGACGCATCGTTTTTCTGGCGTTTGTCCAGACCCCAATCGCCCGTCATCTTACTGCGGCGGCCGGCACAACGCCAGCGATTGTTGAACGTGTTGCTGGCTGATATATTAAGGCGAAGACGCACGACGACGGTTCCTCCGTCGGCAATTGCTCTCGTTGAGCGGCGCCCTTGATCTGCAAGAGGGGTCTGTTTTTCGGCCGCGATTGTTTTCCTTGATGCGGAAGTGAACGGGAGGCGCTTGCGCGAATTGGCAGGGACGGCCAAGGTTTGCTTACCTGGAGAACTTGCCATGAGGGACGCAAAGGCAGAGATGACGACCGCCGAGGCCAAGGTGATGCGGATTTTCCGCTTATATGGCGTCGCGCCCTACCAGATGCTCTGCCTGAACGGCAGGCTCGCGGCAGATCTGCACGCTCCCCTCAACCGCCTCATTCGCAAGGGGTTTATCGTCAGCGAGGGGCACCACGACGCCTACCATCTAACGCCGACGGGCTACCGCGCCGTGAACCGGATTCGCTCCGCCGAAGAAAGCATCGACGAATAATCGTTCGTCGCTGGCTAGAGGCGACAGGCAGACCGGCGGCGGTTGATTCTCGCATTGCTCGCCGGCGCGACCGTTCGGGATGACGTCGTGCGGGATGCTGCCGAGCGGTCGGTAACGGTGTGCGCATGTCGCCAGTGGCGTGCGCGGCTTCGCCCGTGCACTTGTGCCCCGTTCTCCGTGGGCGAACGAAGGGGACGGGCCAATCGCATAATTGGATCCCTCGACCCGTCCCCTTTATTTCCCACGCCAATGAATTGCCCGAGGAGAAGGGCTTTTCTGAGAGAAACATTAAGCGCATGCTGGCGTTTTTCCGGGCCTACCAGGATCCGGCTGCAATTGTGCCACAGCCTGTGGCACAATTGCGCGGTGCCCGAAAAGTGCCGCAGCGCGTGGCACAAATCCCCGATCCACGCGAATCCTTACTCTGGTCAATCCCCTGGGGCCATCACGCGCTCCTGATGGAGAAAATCACCGACTTGCCCGACCGCCTGTGGTACATGCAGCAGACGCTCGCCAATGGCTGGAGCCGCAACGTGCTGTTGTTGATGATCAAGTCGCAAGCGCACACGAGGCAGGGTAAAGCGGTCACCAATTTCGAGCGGGTACTTCCCGCCCCACAATCGGACCTCGTCCGCCAAACGCTCAAAGACCCGTATATTTTCGACATCTTCACCCTTGAGGAGCCGTTTCACGAACGCGAGCTCGAAACCAACCTCCTGCATCAACTCGAACGCTTCTTGCTGGAACTCGGGCAAGGTTTCGCCTTCATCGGCCGGCAATACCTTCTGCAGGTCGGCGATAGCGAGTTTTATATCGACCTGCTCTTTTACCACCTCAAGCTGCGCTGCTTCATCGTCATCGAGCTCAAGAAGGGCGAATTCAAGCCGGAATATGCCGGCAAAATGAACTTCTACCTAAGCGTCGTCGACGACAAGTTGCGCCACCCGTCCGATCAGCCCTCGCTCGGCCTCATTCTTTGCCAGGACCGCAACCACATTGTCGCCGAATATGCCCTGCGGGGCGCCGACAAACCGATCGGCATTTCAGAATACGAACTCACTCGGGCTTTGCCGCCAAGCCTGAAATCGGCCTTGCCGACCGTGGAAGAGATCGAGGCGGAGTTGGCCAGTTTTGCCTCGGCGCCATCGCCTGAGCCACTGGGGCTGCCCGCACCGGACAAGCGTAAAGCAGCCAAACGGAAGAAACCATCCAGCAAAAGACAACCAACAAGAGGCCGCATGAAATGAGAAATCAGACGGGGAAGGCGGCTCAACCCTGGTAGATGCAGCGCATCCCTTGTCCATCAAACCAAGAAGGCGAAACGGCGGATTGTATGGCAGCGAACGTCGTTCTCGACCGAACCTTGACGTGACAGGCTGCGTCTCGCTTGAATACCCTCATTCCCGACAACCTGAGGGTCGACCAAAATGCCGGATGCGCCACGTTGGATTTGTCCCGCAATCGTGCCCAAGCCTTTCGGCGACGCGCGAGACCGGGGCGCAAGAACAAAGCCGCAAGTCGCTGACCTGCGGCCACGTAATGCATTACACCCGACAGGGCTCGAACCTGTAACCTTCGGTTCCGTAGACCGATGCTCTATCCAATTGAGCTACGGGTGCAGGACCCTCCAACGTAACGAAGCACTCCCCGATCAGCAAGTCCAATGCGACAACGAGTTTTCGCGCAAGGCACCCGCAGCGTGGCCCACATAGAGTCACGCCCAGCGGGAAGGCGAGACGCCCGCACCATAAGGCCGGTTCGCGCGCCCCTCACCCCGACGGGGCAGCCGCGCGGCAAGCGCTGGCGAGCAGGTCGTTGAGCACGTCGGTGTCCACGGGCTTGACGAGATGATGATCGAAGCCGGCGTCAAACGACCGCCGCCGGTCGGCCTCCTGCCCCCACCCGGTCAGAGCCACGAGAAGCGCCCCCTTCAGTTCCGGATCGGCCCGAAGACGGCGGGCGACTTCGTACCCGTCCATGCCCGGCATGCCGATGTCGAGGAAGATCACGTCCGGCCTGAAGTGGTTCGCTTCCGCCAGCGCCGAGGGCCCGTCGTAAGCCGTGCGAACGTCCTGGCCGGCCAGCCCCAAAACGATCGCCAGGCCGTCTGCCGCGTCCTGATTGTCGTCGACGACCAGCACGCGGCGCGAAGGCAGCCGGGGCGTTTGATCCTGACTCGGGGCTCCTCCTTCGGGCTCGGCCGGAGCCGGGCGGCTGGGCAAGCGGACGATGAACTCACTTCCCTGCCCAGCTCCGCCGCTGCGCGCCATCACGCTCCCCCCATGCAGCTCCACGAGCTTCTTCACCAGCGTCAGGCCGATTCCCACGCCGCCGTGCGACCGGTCGATACGCCGCTCCGCCTGGACGAAGGCGTCGAAAATGTGGGGGAGGATGTCCGACGCGATGCCGGCTCCCGTATCCCGCACCCGAAAGGCAACGTCGCCCGCGTCGCTCTCCACGGACAGGTGAATCTTGCCCCCGGGCCGGGTGTATTTGGCCGCGTTGTTCAACAGGTTGTTCAAAATCTGCTCCAGGCGGGTCGGGTCGGCGTCGAGCCAGACGGTTTCCGCGGGCAGAGAAACGGTCAGCTCGTGTCGGCGGGCCTCGATCAGTTGCCCGACGGTCTCGACGGCGCGGCGAACGACGGCCGCCGCCTGCAGGGGCTCCTTGCGCAGCTCGATCCGCCCGCAACTGACGCGGGCCACGTCGAGCAGGTCGTCCAGCAGCCGGGCCATGTGGTCCACCTGGCGGTCGGCAATCGCCAGCACTTGCGGAACCTGGTCTTTCACGGCCTTCGGTTCTTTCAACACGTAAAGGGCGTTGCGGATCGCCGCCAGAGGGTTGCGGAGCTCGTGCGCGAGCATCGCCAGAAACTCGTCCTTGAGCCGGTCGGTTTCGCGCAGCTCCCGGTAAAGCCTGGCGTTCTGGATGGCGATGGCGGCCCGGTGCGCCAGATCCTGGGCCATCGCCAGGTCGGCGGGGGCGTAGCGACGGCCCGACTCGGCCGTGGCGAACGTGAGCACGCCGAGCGGCTCGCCCGCCACGACCAAAGGCACGCAGATATACGACCGCAGGCCCAGGGCGCGCAACAGGGCGAGATGCGCTTCGTCCTTGGCGGTCTTCTTCAGCATATCGTCGCTGACATCGGTGATGATCACCGGTTCTCCCGAGCGGAACACGGCCGAGATGGTGCCCGGAGCGCCCTGGTCGGGCGGGTAGCGGTTTAAGAGCTCCTGGGCCAGCCGAACTTGCTCGGGGTCGGGGTGAACGAAGGCCAGCCGGCGAAGCGTGCCGTCCGGCTCGGCCATGTCCACGGCCGACCAGTCGGCGAAATGCGGTACGGCGAGCGCCGCCACTTTTTCGAGCGTGCTCTCGTAATCGACCACGCGGGCCAGCGTGGCGCTGGCCTCGGCGACAAACCGGGCCGCGTCCTCGGCCTGCTTGCGGTCGTGAATATCGGTGGCCGTGCCGTACCAACGGACCAACCGGCCCGCCTCATCGCGCACCGGAACGGAACGGGCCAGGTGCCAGCGGCTGAGTCCGCTGCGCCCTTCGCGCAGCCGCATTTCCATCTCGAACGGCTCGCCCAAGCGGTGGGTCCGATCGGCCTCGGCCAGGCATCGCTGGCGATCGTCGGGGTGCAGCGCCGACAACCAGTTCTCTCCCTCGATATCGCCCAGCCCGGTGTACTCATACCAGCGACGGTTGGCGTATTCGACGCGGCCGTCGTGTCGTGCCGTGAAGACGATTTGCGGCATCGAGTCGGCGAGCTGACGGAAGCGCTGCTCGCTTTGGCTCAACTCCTCGACCGCGCGCTTCTGTTCTTCGATGTCGGTGCAGGTGCCGAACCACTTGACGATCCTCCCTTGGCCGTCGTGGATTGGCACGCCCCGCGTCTTGAACCAACGGTACTCGCCGTCGTGGCGGCGGATGCGGTATTCCAGGTCGTAAACTCCCTTGCCCGCCACCGCCGTCATCCAGCAATGGAGCGTCCGCTCGCGGTCGTCGGGGTGCACGACCCGCTCCAGCCAGGCCGAGCCGAGCAACTCGTTCTCCGGTATTCCGGTGTACGTGCCCCATTGGCTGCTCAGGTAGTCGCACGTTCCGTCGGGCCGACAGGTCCAGACAAGGTTCGGCAGCGCCTCGGTCAAGCGTCGCCAGCGCTGCTCGCTCTCGCGCAGCGCTTCGTTTGCCTCGGCCAGTTCGGCCGTGCGGCTTGCGACTCTCCGCTCCAACTCGGCGTTCGCTTGCTCCAGGGCGTTTTCGGCCTCCTGGCGTGCGGCGATCTCGCGCGCCAACTCGGTGGGACTGCGCATGGCCAACGCCTTGGGCGTGGCCGGCACAAGGGCCAGCACGGTTGCCCAGGAGACGAAGGCCGTGATGAGCTTGATGAGCCCGGCCAACCGGTAGGCCGGCCACCAGAAAATGACGGCCTCCATCAGATGCGTCGTGCCGCAGGCCAGAATGAACGCTCCGAACAACCAAAAGAGGTTGCGGAAGGGTACGTCTTTGCGGCGCAGCACGAAATAGCCCAGTACACAGGGAATGGCGACGTACGCCGACCAGACGCCCAAATCGGACACGATATGCAGCAAGCCGTGCAGGGTCGTCCAGTTGCCACAGTGCCAGCGGGCTGGGAAATCTGACGTGTCAAATAGTTTCCACAGAGCGTCCACGGCCTGCTTCCTCGGAGGATTGGTGCGCAAGGGCCGCCCTTGCGTGATTTTGAGCGCCTGCGCCCATTATGACAATCGCGACAGGCACAACATGAGGAAGCTGCAGGCGTTCAGGCAGAAATGAACCGTCACCGAAGGGAGCAGCCGATGCGTGCGCTGGTAGAGGTATCCCAGCGCCAGGGCCAGAAAAAAGAGGGGTATGGGGTCGGTGCCGTGCCCCAGGTGCATCAACGCGAAAATGAGCGAGCTGACCAGGACCGGGCCGCCGCGAGGAGAGGGTGGCAAAGGCTCGGCCGGTTCGGCCACAAGCGACGCTCCACGCGTGCTCATCGTCTCCATCCAGCCTTGCATCAGCATGCGAAAGAAAAACTCCTCCGCCAGCGGTGCGACGATGACGGCTGAGAGCCCGCTCAAGATGTAAACGAGCGGCGTGCCCTCGCGCAGCAGGACTTCGATGATCGGGTGTTGTTGGTCCGTCAGCGGTGAAAGGAGCGCCTGCAGTCCGTAGATGGGAGCCGCGATGGCCGCGAAAACCCACACGCCCAGGACCACGTCGCTACGGATGGTCTCCCGCCGCCAACCCAAATCGCTCCAGGTCGCGTCGGTATGTGAGAAGATCCACAACAGGGCAAAGCCCGTGGCCGCCAGGTTGGTGGCGATGCTCGCGGCCGTCGCCACCGCCAGCGCCTCGGCGGTCACCGTTTCTTCGGCCGGGTTGGGCAGAAGCTTCACCTGCTCGTCGCCCGCCGAGTGGGCGATGAACAAGCAGACCTTGTGGAAGGCGAAGTTCGCCAGCAGGTAGAACAAGACGATCATCAGCAGGTCGCCGAGCCGCCACGGCACGTTTCGCCGGGGCTCGAACGCCACCACCGGTTCGGCCGAGCGGATGCGGTAAGCCGCCCGGCCCCAGGCCGGGATGGCCAGCGCGATCATCAAAGCGGCGACAATGATTGTCGGCCAATCCATCGCGAGCCGTCCATCCGGTGGTGTACGAGGTTGTGGCGCCGGCGTCTCCGGCACCAGAGGGGGCCAGACGGCCGTACCACAAGTTTACTTCGCGGCGGCCGCCTGCGATTCTTGACCGACGCAGTACAACGCCCGGTCGCTGCGCAGAAAGAGCTGCCCCTCGCACGGAGCAGGCGAAGCGCGAAAAACCTCGTCCGCCTCCGGTTCGATCTGGTTGCGGGCGACGATCTCGAGCCGTTTCCCCGGCTTGATGACCGTCATGCTGCCGTCCTCGCCGAGAAAATAGGCGTATCCCGCGGCCGCGATGGGCGAGGCCGAGAAATTGCCCCCCAGCCGATCTCGCCAGACAACACCACCGTCCGCTGCGTTGTAGCAAACGGCGACGCCGTCCATGCTCACCACGATCACGTGCTTGTCGATCACGATCGGCGAGGGGAGGTCGCGCGACACCAAACGCGGCGTGTGCCAGGCCATACGAGTCTTCGTCACGTCGCCCTCGCCGCCCGGCTTAACCGCGTAAACGTCGCCCGCCAAGCCGTTCACCAGAAACACGAGCCCGTCGCCGGGGGTGGCGGTCGGCTCGCCGCGGCCGTTGAAGCTGGCACAGAACCAGAGCTCCTCGCCCGTCGCCGGGTTGTAGGCCGTGACGCCCTTATGGCCGTTGAGCACCAACTCCTGGCGGCCCGCCACGTCGAGGAGAATGGGCGTGCTCCAACCCCGGTGATTCGGCCGAGGCACGTTCCAGACGGTCTCGCCGGTGCGCTTGTCGTAGGCGGCCAGAAACGCGTCGCTGTCGGCGTCGCCGTTTTGAATCACCAGGTCGCCCACGATCACTGGCGAGGCGCCGACGCCCCAGGGGTTGTTGAACTGACCCAGTTCCTTTGACCAGAGGTGCGTGCCGTCGAGCGAATAGGCGTGCAGGCCCGCGCGGCCGAAGAAGGCGACCACCACCTCGCCGTCGGTGACGCAGGTGGGAGAGGCGAAGGTGTTCATCTTGTGGAGCTCTTCGGGGCGGCCGGCAAATTCGACCGTCTGCTTCCACAAGAGCTCGCCGCTGGCGCGATCGAGGCAGAGCACGCTGCGCTGGCGGGCGCCGTCTTCCGACGTGGTCAAGAAGAGCTTGTCGAGCCAGATGATGGGCGACGACTCGCCCACGCCGGGAAGCGACACCCTCCAGACCACGTCTTTTTTGTCCCAGGTGATCGGCAGCGTGGTTTCCGTCGACTGCCCATCTCCCTGTGGGCCACGCCAACGGGGCCAACGTGTCTCGGCCTGCAACGTGCCGACCGAGCAGGCCGCCAGCGCCAGGGAGATCACGGACAGCACGATTCGAGCAGGGGTCATGATCGGTTTCTCCAGCGATGAGTCATTCAATGGGCCGATGTCCCTAAAGTCGCCTCGCTCCGGGCCGGAGAAGCGGGCGGCAACGCCACGACCTTCCCGTCACGCAGCGCGGGGCAACTTCGTCAACTGCGCTTTTCGCGCGGGACGAATTCCCGCAACTTGGCTCCCGTATAAATCTGCCGTGGCCGGGCGATCTTTTTCGTCGGCGAGTGGTGCATCTCGGCCCAATGGGCAATCCACCCCGGCAAGCGGCCTATGGCAAACAGCACCGTAAACATCTGCACCGGAATGCCCATGGCCCGGTAGATGATGCCCGAATAAAAGTCGACGTTTGGGTACAGCTTGCGCTCGATGAAATACGGGTCGGAGAGCGCCGCGCCTTCCAGTTCCTGAGCGATGTCGAAGATCGGGTCCTTGATTTTCAGCTTCTTGACCAGCCGGTCGCAGGTGGTCTTGATGATCGAGGCGCGCGGATCGTAATTCTTGTAGACGCGATGGCCAAAACCCATCAGCCGGAAATGGCTGTTCTTCTCCTTGGCCAGGTCGATGTACTTCTTGACGTTGCCGCCGTCGGCCCGGATTTTTTCCAGCATTTCCACGCACGCCTGATTCGCGCCGCCGTGCAGAGGGCCCCACAGGGCGCAGATGCCGGCTGAAACCGAGGCAAACAGGTTGGCGTTGCTCGACCCGACCATTCGCACGGTCGAGGTGCTGCAGTTCTGCTCGTGGTCGGCGTGGACGATCAACAGCAGGTTGAGGGCCTCGACGAAATCGGGGTCGATCTCGTAGGGCTCGCTGGGGACCGCGAACATCATCTGCACGAAGTTCTGGCAGTAGCTCAGATCGTTGCGCGGATAGATGAACGGCTGGCCGATCGATTTCTTGTAGCTGAAGGCGGCGATGGTGGGCAGCTTGGCCATCAGCCGGTAGATCGAGACTTCCACCTGCTCCGGGCTGTGGGGGTCGAGCGAGTCCTGGTAGAAGGTCGAAAGGGCTCCCACCACCGAACTGAGGATGGCCATCGGGTGGGCGTCTCGCGGAAAGCCGTTGTAAAACGACTTCATGTCTTCATGCAGCATGGTGTGCCGCCGCAGCGAGTTGCGAAAGCCTTCCAACTGCTTGTGGTTGGGCAGCTCGCCGTAGATCAGCAGATAGCTCGTTTCGATGAAGTCGCAGCGCTGGGCAAGCTCTTCGATCGGATAGCCCCGATACCGCAGCACGCCTTGCTCGCCGTCGAGGTAGGTGATGGCGCTGGTGGTGGCACCCGTGTTGACATATCCTTCGTCGAGCGTGATCAGGCCGGTTTGCGCCCGCAACTGGGAGATGTCGATGGCCTTTTCGTTTTCGCTGCCGACGACCACGGGCAGATCAATCTCCTTCTCCCCAAAGCGGAGCTTGGCCACCTCACTCATCTAGTTTTTCCTTTCATCCGCCTTTGGGAAAGAGACGTATGGTGCGCAGTTTATCCCCCGTCGCGCCGTTTCACAAGCAACCGTTGCGGCCGCACTCGGCTCACCGCTCTGCGGCGATCCGCCGGAGCGCAACATCAAATCTTGCACTTCGCCTTGGTGCCGAGGGACGAATGATTCGCGCTAGATCCACCCCAGCCACAGCACCGCACGCAACGCCAGATTGGCGTACACGGCCGCGGCGCAATCGTCGGCCATGATTCCCAGTCCCGCGGGCAAACGCTCAAGCTGCCGGGCCGGGGGAGGCTTGGTGATGTCGAACAGGCGGTGAAGTATGAAACCGGCAGCCGCGATCTTCCAGTCGGTGAGAGGAACCAGGTAGAAGGCGATCGGCATGCTGGCGATTTCGTCGAGCACGATCGAGCCGGGATCCTTCTTGTCGCCCAGCCGCCGGGCGGCGATCGTGCAAACCGGGATGCACGCGGCGCAGAGGGCAACCACGGCCACCGCCTGGCAGGCGGCCGCATAGGGCGGGGCGAGGGAAGTGAGGCCGGCCAGATGCTCCAGTCCCCAGGCCAGCGGCACGCCCCACAACGCGCCCACCGTGCCCGGAGCAACGGGGAAGAAACCGGCGCCGAGCCCGGTAGCGAAAAAAACGGCCAGACCGTGCCCTTGGGTGTCGCGATCGGCCGGCCCTTTGTCAGCTTCATTCATGGAGGAACGCATTTATGGACGAATGCTAGTGAAAAGGCGGACTGCCAACAACCGTGGGAACCGGGCATTCGCCCCGCCGCGTCCTGAAAATCTGACCTTGACGCTGATTGTGCCTACGGATCAGATACGCCGCCATGCGCATTCTGACACGCTACGTCCTGGCCGAGCTGCTGAAGATCTTCCTGGTGACGCTCACGGCGCTCACCCTGATGATGGTCGCCTACGGACTGTGGAGGCAAGCGCGCGAGCAGGGCTTGGGGCCCGAGCAAGTCGTGCGGCTGATCCCCTACATCCTGCCGGAAATGCTCCGCTACACGATACCGGCCACGCTGCTGTTTGCCGTGTCGTGCGTTTACGGGCGCATGGCCGGCTCGAACGAGGTGGTGGCGATCAAGTCGCTGGGCATCAACCCGATGGTGATCGTCTGGCCCGGATACATTCTGGCCTTCTTGCTCAGCTTGTTCACGGTGCTGTTGAACGACGTGGCCATTACGTGGGGCCAGGCGGGCATCGAGCGGGTCGTGTTCGACAGCGTGGAAGAAATTGTCTACGGCATGCTCCGCGCCCAGCGCAGCTACACGAACAGGACCATCACGGTGCTGGTCAAAGCCGTGGAGGGGCGCCGTCTGATCCAGCCAACCTTCACGTTTGCCGCCACGCTCGACCAGCCGCCCAAGACGATCACGGCTCGCGAAGCCCAGATTCGCTCCGACGGCGAAGTGCTGACCATCGCTTTTCGGCACGCCACGATTGAAGTGCAAGGGCTGGAATCGTACCTCGATTTTTACGAGTGCGAAATTCCGATCCTCGAAGCGAGCCGGAAGACCGACGACTCGCATATTCCGACACGCGTGCCCATGTCGAGCATCGACACCGAGGTGGCGGAGGTGCAGCAAAGGATGTTGCAGTTCCAGCGCCAGCAGTCGGCGCAAATCGCCTTGGCCCTGGCCACCGGCGACTTCGAGATGCTGGCCACGAAGGACTGGTCGCACGACACGTACGTGCTGGCCGACTTTCGCAATCACCTCTCGCGGCTCTTCACCGAGCCGCCCCGGCGGCTGTCGGCCGGCTTTAGCTGCCTTTGTTTCGTGCTCGTCGGCGCCCCGATGGCCATGTGGCGGCGCCACGGCGACTTTCTGATCAGCTTCTTTCTGGTCTTCCTTCCCATCCTGCTGGTCTATTACCCCTTTCTGGTATTCGGGGTCGACCAGGCGAAGAGTGGAACCATGAACCCCAACATCGTCTGGGGCGGCAACATCGTGCTGGCGGTGTGCGGCGTTTGGATACTGCGCGCCAGGGTGCTGCGCTATTAGCCGCCGAAGGCCAGGATGGCCACGACGAGGGCCATTCCCAGCGCGCCCAGGCCGATGATCGCCGCGAGCAGGATCGAAATCGACGAGAGGGCGACGTTGTCTTCATGAACCAGCGCCGTCCATTCAGCGTCGCTGAATCGTGACACGGCCGGCTGGGGAGGGACGCGCGGTTCGGCCCGCGCCTCGGGCGACGGGGCTGGCGACCAGTTGAACGTTGGCAGGGTGCTCCGCCCCGCGTGGCTGACGGATGTTGTGGCCATGGCTGAAAGTTGATGTTGAATGAGGTTCGTCTGCCGGCGACCGGCCAGAAACTCCTAGGCAGTTCCTGCGCCGCAGCGGTGGCTTCGCCGCCCCCACCTCGCCCGGCTCTAAGGTAAATCCCATCGAGCCAAGCGCATCGGATGATCGAGCTCACACGGGCGCGGCGATTTGAGAGCACGTCTGCGGCGCGCCGTTTCGCAGCGCTTCGTGCGGGCCGGCTCACTTCATGGGGCCCCGTAAATCCGGAAAAACCGGCCCTTCAAAAAAGGTGTCGTAAACTTTCAAAAGTCAAAGACGCCCCCGCGATAGCCCCGTTGTTGGCCGCTCCGAGCCGCCCGCCAGTCATGGAAGTCCGCCGCGATCTCTTGGCGCAGCTTTTAGAGCACTCCAAGCAGCTCTACAGCCTACCCGCCGTCGTGCTGGAGGTGCTCGATCTGACGAGCCACCCGCAGGTTGACACCGCGAAGCTGAAAGACTGCATCGAGTGCGACCCGGCGCTGACCAGCAAGGTGTTGCGGGTGGTGAACAGCTCGCTGTTCGGTCTCGGCCGCCGCGTGTCGGATCTCACCCAGGCCCTGGCCGTGCTGGGCACCAAGCCGCTCAAGATGCTGGTGCTCGGTTTCGGCCTGCCCGAACCACTTTTTGCGGGGCTGGCCCGCGACGTACTGAACCAATACTGGCGGCACACGCTCACGCGCGCGGTGGCCGCCCGCGATCTCAGCCAGCGCCTGTGGCACCTGCCGGGGGACGAGTTGTTTGTCGCAGGACTGCTCGCCGACCTGGGACGCCTGGTGCTGATTCAAGGTTTGGGTCGGCCCTACGTGGAGATGCTCCGTAAGGCCGATTGGCCGCGCGAGGACGTGCGGGCGCTGGAGCGCCGCTTGATCGGCTTCGACCACGTGCAGCTTACCGCGGGGTTGATCCGGCAATGGGGGCTGCCCGACACGCTGGTCGCGGCCGTGCAGTTGCCCGACACGCTGGCCGACGAAGCCAGGCCCGACGTCAAGGTTCTCTATCTGGCCGAGAAAATTGCCGAGTTGCTGGCCGACGACCGGCCGACGGCCCTGGCCGATCTGCTCAAGGCGGCCGGCGCGGTCCACCGCTTTTCGGAAGGCCAGCTTACGGCCGTTACCAGCTCGCTCGAAGAACGAGTGAGGCAACTCGCCGACGTGCTCTCGCTCGATCTGCCCCTCGACATGCCCTACAGCGAGGTGCTGGCCCGCGCCTACTCCCAGTTGTCGGCCGTGGCGTCTTCCGCCGCTGGCGAATTGATGCGGTGCCAGCAAGTGGCCGACCGTCTGAGCGATTTTGCCGACCGGGACGAAGCGCGCAACCTGTCGGCCGCAGCGGCGAAGTTTCACGTGGGACACGAGCCCTGCGTCGCCGCCCCGGCGGGGAACATCCCACGCGCGGTTGGGCAGACGATCGCCGTGCCGCCCAACACGTTGCCAGACACCGCCGCCAGGCGTACGACGCGTGCCGCGTCGCCCGCTTCGCAACCGGCGACGACGAAGGCACCCCGGCTCATGCTTCCCGTCGACCGCGCCTCCCGCGCGTCGGTCGCGCATCCCGCCCTGAGCGCTAAGATCATGGCGGCCGCCGCTTTGTGCCGTCAAAAGAGGCAAGAATTGAGCCTGCTGCTGGTTGAGGTCGATTCCTTCGAGCAGATTGTCGGGCTACGGGGCGCTGCCGAGGCGGAGCGGGTGCGAGAAGCGCTCTTTGAGAGCTGCCGTATGACCGACGCCATTGGGCAATCGCCTTTGGAGCTAACCGACGCCCGCTTTGCCGTGGTGCTGGTCGGTTACGATCGGACGGCCGCGGCGGACGCCGGGCATCTCCTCCTGCGTCAAGCGCGCAGCTCGCCCGGCGGGCCGGTCACGCTGAGCATCGGTGCCTCGACCGTCGCCGTGCCGGCCAAGAATTTTGATCCCGTCGAGCTGACGCAGAGCGCGGAGCGCTGCCTTCGCGCCTCGCAGTTGTCGGGGGGCAATTGCTTCAAGAGCATCGAAGCGTACTGAAGCGACGCATCACGAACCCGAAGCGTCAGAGCGTCAGCGAAGGGTGCGACCTACACTTCCCTCGCATGCGTTTCCGGTTCGTGTGCGCCGCGGACTAAGCCGGGGTAAACGACGTGGCCTGGCGGGGGGCTAAACCGCCACCTCGGGCTTGTCTCCCTCGGGCGTCTCGTCGCTCTCGATCTTGAACCACTCGTCCTTGAACGCGATCTGCTGTCGGTTGCGAATCGCCAGGTTGGTGGTGAGCGCGATCACGGCGTCGGCCATCGCCACCTCCGGGTGGCACTTGGGCTTGTTCTGCTCGAAGTCGAAATTCCGCAGACACCAGGCGAAGTGCTCCATCTCCTCGGTGTAGCCGCGGCTCACGGGACCCGCTTCCAGCGCCTTTTTGCCCAGGGCCGCGGCCGGGGCCGCGCCGCTCTCGCTGGTCGACATCACGGGCTTGTCTCCCTTTCCTTTGGCCACCTTGATGTGGGTGGAGGTGCCCGTGTTGGGATAGAGCATCACTTCCTTCTCCACCTCCAGGACAAGCGTCCCTTCGGTTCCCATCACCACCTCGCCGTAACCGCCGAAGCCGTTGCCGTTGATCGACGAATAAGTGACGGCGATCTTCTTGTTCGGATCCGACTCGTAGTCGGGGCCGGGATACTCGTAAATGCAGTAGACGTGGTCCTCGCATTCGCGGTTCAACTCGTAGAGGTGGCGCCCGCCCACGGCGCTCACGCTCAGCGGCTTGGCCTTCTGCACGTGCCCGTTGGCGTCGGGCTTGCGCACGGCCGTGCAGAAGATGCCCGAGGCGTCGAGCTGGTGGCTGCCCAACTCGGCCATCAAGCCGCCGCCAGTACGCTGCCACAGCCGCCAGCGAATCAGCTCTTCCAGGGGAGAAACGTCGTAAGAAAGCGACCCCTGCGTGAGGGTCTTCGCCTGGTAGCCGTACTTGGCGGCGTCGACCTTGTCTTTGTCGAGCAGGCGGTACTCCAGGTCGCGAATCTGCATGCTCACGGCCTCGATGCGGGCGTTGTCTTTCTTCTGCGCCGCGTCTTCCAGTTTCTTCCGCATGCCGGCCAATTCCTTTTCGAGCGCCTCGTCGGGCAGCTTGGCGTACCAGCTATCCTTGGTCCGGTGCCACTGGGCCCGGATGGAGTGCAGCGTGCCGAGCAGACCCTGCTTGATCATGTCGACGGCGTTGTCGTAAAGAATGCTGTAGTGCCGCTGGTGGCCGGTGGCCAGGTGTTTCTTGAGCTGGTTGGCCACGCGGGCCATCGTCTTGCAGCGGGCCACGCTGTAGCCCATCAACTTCTCGGTGAGCACGTGCTTGCCGGCCTTCATCGCTTCGATCGCCACCACGTCGTGCAGGTGCAACGGAAGGGCGATGACCACGGCCTCAATGTCCGGATCCTTGAGCAGATCGTGATAGTCGTCGCCGTAGACCTTCACGTGCTTGCGGGCTTCGTCTTCGGTTTTCCAGCCGTACTTGGCCATCAAGCCGGGTCGGGCGGCCAGCGCCGTCGGGTCGCCGTGAAAGGCGCGATGGACGTTGTAGGGGCGGATGTCGGCGATGGCGATGACGTTCAGGTAGTCGGGGGTGTGGGCTCCCAGCAGCACGCTCCCTTCGTCGCCGGTGCCGATCACGCCGATCCGCACCGGGTTTTCGACCTTTTTGTAACCGTAATAAAACGCGCCGAGGCCGGCCCCCGACACGACGCCGGCGGCTACCGCACCTTCGAGGAACTCGCGTCGCGTCACGCCGATGGCCGAGTGAAAATTCGACTTGCCGACGGCCTTCTCTTCTGGGGTAAGGTCCATCATGGGTTCACCTCTTGACTACGCTGGTTTGGCTGCGCTGATTTTGCCGCGATCTGACTGACGCCGAACGTTTGCCTAGCCGCGGCCGTTTTTAACCGTTTCCTTCCGGCCGAACAGGGGCCGGATGAAGCAATAGTGGATAAAGAAATCGAGCCCGCCCCAGCGGCCGACGCGCGTCGTGGCCAGGGCGAACATCGCCATCATCATCACGAATTCTTTGTTGACGAACAGCGAATGGCCGACCGACGGGTGCGGCGAGGGATAGAGGCCCGGCCAGTCGGGTTGCGCCAGAACGATGGACAACAAAAACGAGGCGCCGGTGAAGCTCGCCAGCCGCGTGAAGAGCCCGGCCAGCAGGCAAACGCCGATCGCCGTTACCCCGTAGCTGACGAGGTAATCGACCTGATCGATCTGCGAAAGTGGTCCGGAAAGCTGCTCCTTTGTGTTGCCGCCGCGGATCCGCTGATCGTCGTCGAGCAAGTTTTCGAGATCTTGCTGGAAAGCAGCAAAATACCCGTTAAGCTCCCTCAACCAACCTTTGAGCTGGCTTTGCAACTCGGTCTGCTTGTCCCACACGCGCTTCTGCTGGAAAGGGGGAAACGACCAGGTCTTGCTGGGTTCGGGTAAGGGCGGACGCGCGCCGTCGGGCGCCGCAGGGGCGGGGGGCTGGCCCGGCGCGACCTGAAACGCGCCGGCTGGCGAATCCTTGGCGGCCGCCAACCGGTCCAGGTCATGCAGGTAGGTGTCGATGTCTTTTTCGTTCTCTTCCAAGAACGCTTCGGTTTGCTCCTTGCGTGCGGCGGCCATCTGTTTGGCCGCTGCCATCTGCTCCGGGCCCAGCCTGTAGTTTTTGTCGAAGTCCTGCAGATAGTCGTCGAACCGCTTCAAGAGCTCGCCGCGGTTTTGTTGGGCCAGCTTGATGCGGCCATCCCAGTCGCCGAGGAGCGAGCGATAAATGTCGCCTAGCGGCCCCTTGGCCTGGCTGAGAAAGGCGGCGGACGAAAACTGCGGATCTTCAAGCTTGACCAACCCCTGGTAGCAAAAATGCCAGCCGATGGTCAGTCGCAGCAGGACCAGAGCGATCACGCTTGCCAGGCTGATTTGAAACGGGTGACGCTTCAGGGGAAGACCTCCTGAGCAAGGGCTGGCCGCCGCCGATCCAAGGTGTCTTCGGCCGCCGTATCGGTGCAGGGGAGAAACCACCCATTGTAATCGTTTCACCCCGCCTTGCCACTGGTCGATCCGATGAACTCGACCTGAGGCGGCTTCCGCGCCTCTCCCGAAAACCCGGCATCGTGCTGCGGGCGTCGCGCCTGCTCGCCGGTTGCTGGATGGGCTTTTAGGTGAACTCGCCTGCGGGCGCCGGGAGCTTCTTTCCGTTCGGAGCCTGGTTCGAGGCGGGGGGCTGCGGCTTGACGGACGGCTCGGCGGCATTCGGGGCCGGGTCTGGCGACCGGGGCGCACCGCCGGCAACCTGCGGGATCGGAACGAAGACCACCATGGTTTCCGGCAGCGCTTGTTCCAGATCCTTCTTGGCGGGCCCGCTGAAGTGGTTGCCGACCACGCAGAGCATGGTGAGCTTCGACATCCGTTTCAGGTGCGCGAGGCCCTGATCGGAGATCCGCTCGCCCCCTACCACCAGCACGCGAATATTGTCCAGGCCCGTGAGGTGCGACAGGCCGGCGTCGGTGACGTCGGTCTGGCTGATGTCGAGCGTCTCAAGCTCCTTCAGACGACCGACGGCGGCCAGCGCCGCGTCGCCGGTGCGGGTTCGCCAGACGCCCAGCGACTGAAGGTGTTTCAGTTTCGCGAGTTTCTTTACGCTTTCGTCCGTGATGCCCGTGGCACCCAGGTTGATGCTGACGATGTGCGAGAAGTATCGTTCTCCCAGGACGGACTTAACCCATTCAGGTGGGCCGTAAGGCGGGGCATCGCGAAAATCGGTGTCGAGCGCGAAGCGGCCCCCCTGCTCGGCGATCGACTGCATGAGGGCTTGCTGCTCGTCCACGTGTCGAACGAGCGTCGCACGCCACCCAAGAAAAGCGACCACGGCCACGCACGGGGTCACGAATCCGACCAGCAGAGATCGCTCTCCTGCCACACGGGTCGAGCAGTCCATCGCACACCCCCAGGAATGTTAGGGAATGATTAGGAGTACGTTAATTTAGTGTAAGCGCCTCTCGATTCGCGGGCAAGAGCAATTCTCTTGCCGAACTTCAGCCAATCACGCCTGAAGGCAGAGCTTGATCGTTCCGCTTGGTGATTAAAGCGAGTCTTGGAGCGCACTTAGCGGCTCTTACCACCTGCAGAAAGCTTGCCAAAGCAGCGCTTGAGTCATTGGCATTTCCTGCTAAGTTAATTGGCTTGAAGAGGTGGCCGTCGCCCGGCCGGTTTGGGCGCACATGACGGCGTGTGGTGGCTGTAGCTCAGTCGGTTAGAGCACCAGATTGTGGATCTGGGGGTCGTGGGTTCGAGTCCCATCAGCCACCCTTGGCTCTTTGCCGGTGAAAACCCGCGTTTCTCGCGGATTTTTTGATGGTGATACCGATTCGACTCCGGCCCAACGCGGCCGATGGTCGCTTCTGTTGTCCACCCCGAACCAGCGGCGTAAACTGGCGGTTCGACGCACGCTGAATCGTCTCCCCACCGGCCAACCTCATGCGGCCACATCGAATCGACCGCCGACGCCCCACCGCGGTTCCGCAGCGCTTCTGCGGTGGGCCGGTTTCGCGTCGAGACCTGCTTCGGGTGGGCTCGCTTGGCCTGATGGGCGTCACGCTGCCGCGGCTGCTGCAGGCCGAGGACGCACGCCGAACCGCCGGAACCTCCGACCACGCGCCGAGGGCCGACGCATGCGTCGTCATCTTCCTCAACGGCGGCCCAAGCCACCTCGACATGTGGGACATGAAGCCCGAGGCCCCGGAGGGAATTCGCGGCGAGTTTCAACCGATCGCCACGAGCGTCCCGGGGGTGCAGGTGAGCGAGCACCTGCCGCGGCTGGCCACCGTCATGCACCACTTCTCGCTCGTGCGCTCGATGCACCACAGCGTCAACAACGCCCACGCTCTGGCGGTTTACACGAGCCTGACCGGCCACGATCGGGGAGACGGCAACGTAGCGGTCGGGGCCGCGGGCATCGACTATCCCTCGATCGGCTCGACTCTCGCCGCCCTGCGCCCACCCGCGGCCGCCACCGTGGCCAACGTGTCGCTTCCGTACATCACCAAGGAAGGGGCCGGCGGCCCGCCTCAGCCCGGCTTTTTCGGCGGCATGCTCGGCAAAGCCTACGATCCGCTGTTCGTGCTCAACGATCCCAACGCGGCCAACTTCTCGGTGCCCGAGTTGACGTTGCTCGGCGAGGTGCCGGTCGAACGTCTGTCGGGCCGGCGAGGGCTGAGCCGGCAACTCGAGGTGGCGGGCGGCCAACGTGAGGAAACTGGGCCCGGCGACGCCGCCGTCCGCACCATGGATCGCTTTCAACAGCGGGCCTTCGAGCTGTTGACCTCGGCCGCCACGCAACGGGCGTTCCGCATCGGCGAAGAGCCGGACCCAGTGCGCGATCGCTACGGACGAAATATCTACGGTCAAAGCGTCCTGCTCGCCCGGCGGATGATCGAAGCCGGGACGCGCGTGGTGACCATTTCCTGGGCGCCCGACGCCAACGCCACGTGGGACACGCACGGGGGCAACTTTGCCAGGCTTAAATCGACCCTCCTGCCGCAGTTCGACGCGGCCTGCGCCAGCCTGGTGGAAGACCTGGCCCAGCGAGGACTGCTGGACCGAACGCTGGTGGCCGTTCTGGGCGATTTCGGACGGACGCCCAAGGTCAACGCCAACCAGGGGGGCCGCGACCACTGGAACTACTGTTACAGCCTCATGCTGGGCGGAGGGGGCATTCGCGGGGGCTACGTGTACGGAGCGAGCGACCGCATCGGCGCCTTCCCCGCACGAGACGCGCTCGTTCCCGGCGACATCATCGCCACGATCTACCACCAGCTCGGTCTGTCGGCCGATCGTTGGATTGACGACTCGCTCGGCCGACCGCACCGGTTAGTGGCGGCAGGGAACGTGGTGCCTGACCTGCTCACCTGAGCGATGCCCAGAGCGGAACGGCAGAAATCCCGCGAATCGGCGGCTCACGCCGCTCCGACGGGTTGCCGGGCGACGGCCTTCTTGACCGTGGTGTGAGCGCGCTGAGCCTTGAGGCAGGTCTGGCAAAACGTCTCGGGCCGCGGAACGCCCGACAAGCGAAACGTCTCGACCGTTCCCTTACGAAACACGAGCTCGCCCGCCGGATACCACTCCTGGCCGGGTAAGACGACCACGTCGACGGAGTCGAAATTGTCGAGCAAGACGGAGGCTTCTTCTTCTCCGGAAAGCCGCTCGATGATCAGCCGGCGGTTCGTCAGCCGATAACGCCGCGCCCAGGAGTTCGAGACGTAGACGCGCGGAATCGGACCCCATTTCGGTATAAAGATCAGGCAAGGCAGCAACGTGAGGAAGAAGATCGGCAGCACGAAGGGTATCGAGAGCAGCGCGATGATCCGCCCCACGGTGACGGGAATGCCGAACAGGGTGAACCCGCTGCGGTTGCCGTACAGCCGGCCCAAAAACTTGCCCCCCTCCAGTGCCGCCAGGGAGGGCCAGACAGTCATGATCGTGACTTCGCCCTCTTCAGGCGGCATGACTCCCGCGATCGCTTGCTTCATCGACTTCGCCTGACTCGGTGGCTTTTGATACGTACTGGGAAAAGTATCAGAGATATTCGGCGAAATCCAGGGGGCGAACGGGCATCGACGTCGTTTACCGGCGGTGGCCAAGGGGTAGCCCGCCACTTTTCCCGTTGCCGCCGGCCGGGTTAACATGAAGAGGCGGGGGAAAACGATCGACCCGCCGAACCCGATGCTCCACCGCGCTCATGGCGAACGACGAACTCGACGACGATCTTGGCCTGCCCGCCACCGCCGCACCGGGCGTAAGAGACAAGCTCGCCCAGCAGGCCGCCACCTCCCGCCCCTGGCTCGATCGGGCCTTGCTTAACCTCCGCGTGTGGTTTCCCTTTCTTCGCACGCCCGACATGCGAGTTCGGCAGGTAAAGTACCGCTCCAGCGACGCCCGCAGCGGCATGTCGTGGAAAGTTGGCCTGCCGCAGCAGTGTTACGCCTGCGGAGCGACCGAAGGCCTGACCCGCAAAAAGTTCTCCAACGAGATCCGCGTCTTCGAGGCGCCTTCGACGATTCTGGGGGGCACTCTGGGCGCTGCCTCGCTCTTCTTGCTCTGCGGCGTCCTCTTCTTCTGGTGGTCGTTTCTGGTCCTTGGCTTGTTGACCCTGGTCCTGGGCTGCGCCTATCAGTTCGTCAAGAGCTGGACGGAGCGGGTGACGATTACCATCTGGAGCTGCCCGGAACACCTCGAAGAGCTGACGCCGCCAGAGGCGGTGAGCCATGACGAAGACCTCTACGTCTACCTGCCGCACGAGTCGCTGGCCGAGCCGGCGCGGGCGGAGTTAATTGCCTCGCGGAAAAAAGAGCAAAAGTCGCGGCCCTCCGGCGCATCGCCAGACGAGTCGCCGCAGCCGCAAGCCGAGCCCTCACCCGATCACGGGGCTGGGCCGCCTCCGGCGCGGCCGATCGCCGCCCGCACCGAGCTGCCGCCTTTGAAGCTGGCGGGCGACGAAGAGGAAGCATGAAATGGAACACGGTTCGCGTGCGATTCTTGCGTCGGCGGTAATCGCCGCGCTCGGCGCGGCCTGTAACGGGGGCGACAAGGGAGGTCGTATGATCACGGTAACCAGTGAAGCCTTCAAATCCGGGGGAGCGATCCCCAACAAGTACACGGGAGACGGCAGCGACGTCTCGCCTTCCTTGAGCTGGCACAACGTGCCGGAAGGGACCAAAGAACTGGCTCTCATTTGCGACGACCCCGACGCGCCGACCAGCGAGCCGTGGGTACACTGGCTGATCTACAAGATACCGGCCGACGTCAGCCAGTTGCCCGAGGGCGTTCATGCCGATGCCGAGCCGAAGTCACCGCCCGGCGCCCGGCAAGGGAAAAATTCGTGGACGACGGGAAAGACCGTCGGTTACCGCGGCCCGGCTCCTCCCAAAGGGCACGGCATCCACCACTATCACTTTCGCCTTTACGCGCTCGACGCCCCCCTGTCGCTGGCGGCCAAGGCCGACAAGAAGCAACTTCTTGCCGCCATGAAGGGACACGTGCTGGCCGAGGGCGAGCTGGTGGGAACCTACGAGAGGAAGTAAGGGTGGCTCCGACACTCCGCGGCGGACAGGTCGGCTTCTTCTCCGTCACGGAGTGCCGGGCTACTCTGGATTGGCCGACAGATCGGCCGCGACAAGTTCTTCGTCGTTGCGGACGAACACGTGACGATAGGCGAACGCGGGGTGGGCCCAGCACACGCCTCCTCGCTCGTTGAGCTGCTCGCGGGTCGGCTTGATCAGCTTCGCTTTGCTGATCTCTTCGTAGCCCTCGGGCGAAAGTCGGGTGATGGCCAGTTCCCCCCGCTCATTGAACATCCAGACTTTGTCCTGGTTGACGACCATGTGGATGGTGAACCAGCGCACCTTGCGACCGGCGGGCAGCGCCTGCCAGATACGGTCGCCCGTGTCGCCCGCCAGGCAGCGCAGCTCGCCGTAGCTGTCGACGCCGTAGACGTAGTTGTCCTTCAGGTAGGGCGTGACCATGAGCGACTGCAGGCTGTCGGTATGTTCTTCGTCCCGGCCGACTCGCCGCCAGATGGACTCGACGGCGGGCTTATTCTCGTTCAGCCGCAGCATGAGCGAGCCGTCGTAGAAGCCGGTGACAAACAGGTGGTCGTTCTCGACGACGGGCGTGGAGATGCTCAGCACCATTTTGGAGGGCTTGAACGAATGCTCCCACAACACGGTTCCCGACGCCGGATCGAGCCCGGCTACGTGCTGACCGGCCCAACAGACGAGCACGCGCCGGCCCGCCTGCTCAATCATGATTGGAGCGGCGTAGGAGGCGTCGTCCTCCATGGCCCGCCAGCGCTCTTTGCCCGTGACCTTGTCGAACGCCACCAGGCAAGCCTCCTCGCCCCCCACCTGCAGAATGACGAGACCGTTCTCGACCAGCGGCGCGGCGGCCAGCCCCCAAATCGGCATCCGCACCTTGTACTCGCTGTCGAGATCGTGCGTCCAAAGGATCTCGCCGCTTTGGGCGTTAAAGCAGAAGAAATGGCCCATGGCACCGAGCGAGTAGGCGCGGCCGTCGTCGAGCGTCACCGACGCCCGAGGGCCGGCCGTGTAGCCGATGTCGCGGTAAACGCAGTCGTAGCTATGCGACCAGATTTTTTCGCCCGTCTTCCAATCGAAGCAGTGGACCCGCTCGATTTGTTTGGGTTCCGCCATGCGGTCGGTGACATAGACCCGGCCGTCGGCCACGGTCGGGCCGCTATAGCCGGCGGAGATCGGCACGCGCCAACGCGGCTTAAGCTCGGCCGACTCGAAACGATCGACGACACCCGTCTCGTGCCACACGCCGTCGCGCGTGGGCCCACGCCATTGCGGCCAATCGTCGGCCACAACGACGGGCGAACAAAGGGCGGCCACCGTCAGGGCCAACGACGAACGCAAAAGAAGGTTCATGACGATCTCTCCTCTGGCAACAGTTCTTGGTTAGAGCCTATCCGAGAACCGGCGGGCAGGCGAGACGCCCGCACCACAATGTCGATTCTCGGAAAGTCTCTGGGGTCGGATTCTGGCGTCTGGGCGTTCACAGCCCGCGAAGTCGAGCAAGAACGCCGGCCGGACTGGGCTGGTTCGGGTGGGCGGGGATGGCTTGATTGTAAATAGCCCACCCGGCCCTTCAACCCCGCTCGCGAGGTTGGGCATGTCATCGCCGTCGACCGACGACGTATAATGCGGCACTTATCCCAGGCGAGAGGTTTGCCGGCATGTTCATCCCGCAGAAGGTCTTTTTTACGCGTGGCGTGGGTCGGCATCGCGAGGAGCTGCAAAGCTTTGAAATGGCGCTGCGCGACGCGGGGATCGAACACGTCAATCTCGTCACCGTCTCGTCGATTTTGCCGCCCCACTGCAAGGTGATCAGCCGGGAAGAGGGTTTGAAGCTGTTGCGGCCGGGACAGATCGTGTTCGCCGTCCTGTCGCGGCTCACGACCAACGAGCCGCATCGAATGCTGGCGGCTGCAATCGGAGCCGCCGTACCGGCCGACCCCAGCAGCTACGGATATCTGTCTGAGTACCACCAGTTCGGCGAGACCGACGAAAAGGCGGGTGAACACGCCGAGGACATCGCTGCCCAGATGCTGGCCACCACCCTGGGCATTGAGTTCGATCCCAACAAGGACTGGGACGAACTGCGGCAGGAGTTCAAGATGTCGGGCAAAATCGTCAAGACGCGGAACATCACCCACAGCGCCGAGGTAGACAAACACGGTCTGCACACCACCGTGCTGGCGGCGGCCGTGTTCTGCGAATAAATCGGCGCGACGACCGGGCGCACCTGAGCACACGTGCCGTGCTGTTTCGCACGCAGGGCGGGCTGAAAGCCCGGGCAAAACAGGCCGACTTTGGTCTCCGCCAGGTTGGCACATGAGATGCGTTTCTTGAAGTCGACAACCTTTCATTTGGAGACGCATCGTGATCAGGCGCATTCTCGTAGCATTGGGCGGCGGCATGTCGTCGGCAACCATTCAGCAGGCTGTCGAGCTGGCGAAGATTCACGGTGCTGAACTAACCGCGGCGGCGCTTCTTGACGCTCCCCGCCTAAGCGCCGTGGGACCGGTACCCATTGGCGCGGCGGCATCAGCCGTCGAACTCCGGCAATATCGCCTCCAGACGGCGGAGCAGTCGCTTGAAGAAGCGGTCGTGCAGTTCGAAGCGATGGCCGCGGCGGCCGGGCTTACCTACCGCGTGGCACGCGAACGAGGGGACCCTATCGACCGACTCGTGGCCCTCTCGAGGTATCACGACGTCGTGGTTGCCGGCCTGCACGGGCTGTTTGAGTGGGGCCTGACTGATGAACCGCCCTGCGAGCTGGTGAAACTCGTTAGCGAGGGGGTGCGGCCGATCCTGGCCGTCACGGATCAACCGCGCTCGATTCAGCGCGTGCTGATCGCCTACAGCGGGTCGGTGGAGTCGGCAAAGACGATGAAGCAGTTCATCCGGTTCCGGCCGTGGCCGGACGTGCGGATCAAGCTCTTGACCTTCAACGAAGATTTGGCGGCGGGTCGCGAGTTGCTTGCCGACGCGTCGCAATACTGCCGGGCGCACGGCTACGAACCGGAGGTGGAGGCGTCGCCGTTTCCGCCCAAGCCACACTTGTTGCGATATGCGGAGGAATGGAATGCCGACCTGGTGGTGCTTGGCAACAGCGCCAAGAACCTGTTGTTGCGGCGATTGTTTGGCGAGACGGCCCTGCACGTGATCCGGCGGGCCGAGGTTCCCTTGTTCTTGTCGCAGTAAGGTGGGGCTCGGCTCCGCCTTATTCGCCGACGAGTTCGGCGGCGACGCGACTGTACGTCACTCTGCAAGCGGCCGAGACCTTGGCAAGCTGCTTGTCGATATATAGTGCATCGAATCCTGGCATCGGCCATAACGGCCGCTTAGCTCGACCAGGTTGCGGATGCACCCTCGGTACCGCGTACTGCGCGCGGCTCGTTTCTTCGATCAGCTACTCTTGCTCCGTGTTCGGGGCAGCAGGGCAGCACTCAAGCTGCGCGACCCACGACGACGCGGTCCGCCCTGGACCCACATGCACCTGATGCTCGCCGTTACGTCGCGCTCGACAGCGCGTTGAAGAGCAACCGCCAATACGCCATCACCGTGTGATGGTGCTGCTTGATTCGTTCGTGCGCGTGACGTAGTCGCAGGTGCTTGTTGGCATCTTGAGCATGTTTTCTGGCCAAGGCGATCAGGCCGTCGTCGCCGCCTACCGGGGCGCAGCCGGACAGGGCGGATTCGTGCCAGGCGCGGTTCTGGCGAAGGCCACGAATGGTCTCCCCATAGGCGTCGAGCGAGCTGCGCTCCTTGCAGAGGACCGTTTCGAGCTTCTGAAGCTCCGCCAGGGAGGCGTCGATCTCATCTCGCCAGATGCGTGCTTCGTTTTCCCACAGAGCCTCTTCAATGATCCACTGCTGATGGTCGGTGTGCATCTCGGCGTGCGACAATTCATCCAACATGATTGGTCCCCCTGGCGCGTCGCGTTTCATAGCCACTTTCCTTACCGGATTACGAGCCGACGAATGCGGTCTTCTTCCTTGTCTTCCCTTAAGCAAGGCCGAGACGACAGAAGACGCCCGAACCTTGCTTTCGTCGATTTGGAACTTGCTTAAGCACCTTCTGTGCCACGACCACTCTGGGGCGAACGCAGCTCCGTCGGGCGTGACGCGCCGGCGCGAGCGCGCCGGAACGCACGATCCCTGCTTCCAAAAGGGCCAAATCGCACGCTGTCGGCCATCGGAACCTCGCTTACTCCGGCTTGCGGAAGAGGTCGAGGAAGCGGTCTTCGTAGCTGGCGAACTGGTTGAGACGGTCGAGCTCGCGCTTCAGCTCGTAGGCCTTCGACCGGTCGTGGGCGGCTTGCTCGAAAAGCAGCTCAATGTGCTGGGCGTCCTCGCGGCTAAGCCCCGCCTCTTGCGCCGGCTCAGGCTGGAACGGCTCCGATTCCGGCTCATACTGCCGGCCCATCTGCTCCTCCACTTGGGCCAGGATCTGGCCGAGCTGCTGTTCGATGGTGCTGGCCTGCTCCGCCAGCTCGCTGAAGTCGATCTCGAGGCCCGCCATCGTGGCGAAGACCCGCAAAACGGCAAGCGACGCCTTGGGAAACGGCACCTGCGCGAAGATGTGAGGTATCTCGCCCAGCAGGCACGCGCCACGCAGCCCCGCGTCGGCCGCCGCGCCCAGCAGCAGGCCGTTGAGGCCCCCGATATGACCGTCGTCGAGCGGCGTCAGCTCCAGCCGTTTCAGCTCCGCCAGGGTCTCCTCGTCGGTCGCCGCGGCGAACACGCGGCTGTCGCGCTCGGGGTGCATCTGTGTCGCCATCGCGGCGTAGGTGAAGACGCGCTTCACCCCAAGCTCGCGGGCGTAGTCGATCAACTTGCGGCAGAAGGCGTATTTCCCCAGCGGCGGTTGGGCTTCGCCAATAAATAGCACGATGTCGTGCGCCCGATCTGGGGCCCGGAACACAAAAAACTGATTGCGGGGCATCCGCCCGGGCTGGATCAGGCCTCCTTTCACCTCCACGTGCTCGACATCGAAAAGCTCCCGCGCCGAAAGTTCGGCCAGCGCGGTCATGCCGAGCTTGGCCATCAAATAGTATCCGGCGGCCAGGGCGACCTGTCCCATGCCTGGCCAGACAGCCACCAACCACGGATCGCGGAGCTTCATTTCTTCATTCATGACAACAACCAGAGGATTGGGCGCGAAGAGGATTTGCTGCGGCGGACGACGCTCGCCCGACCCGTCCACCTCCCCGTGTGATTGTAACTTAGCGGGCATTCCGCGTGCCGCCGTCAAAGACGGCAGTCCAACCGGAACGGATGGTGGTCGCCGGTCCCGTGCCCCCGACAAATCCGCTAAAACGGGCGACGACACAAACGCCCCATCAGACTCCCTCGCGTGCCATCTCGCACACAACCCGCGCGCTTCGAGCGCGCATCGGTGTTCGTCGCGCACGCTTTTCCACGTAGCACAAGCGATATCCAGCGAGTTTCTTGACGGCACACGCTTTGCAAAAACTTTCAGTTGGATCAAACTCCGCCATCGGTCTCAGGTTCTCGCTCGGCGTAACCGATTTGCCGGCGCGGCAACAACTGGGTGAAAGGATAAAGCCATGGAACCGATTACCAGAAACACGTTCGACGAGTTGATGCGCTACCGCGGCTGGCCCTGCGTCTCGGTCTATCTACCCACGCACGCCGGCGGGTTCGAAGGACAGGCGGGCCGGGTCCGGTTGAAGAACTTGCTCGTCGAGGCCGAAGAGCGGCTCGTGGCTCGCGGCATTCGTCCGGTGGAAGCCCGTGATTTTCTTGTGCCTGCCAACAAGCTGGTTGAGAACGAAGCCTTCTGGAAAGACCAGACCGACGGTCTGGCGGTTTTCGTTTCGCCCGAGGCGACGCGCGCGTTCTACTTGCCGATAGCCGTAAACGAAGTCGCCGTGGTGAACACGCGGTTCCACGTCGCGCCCCTTATGCCGCTGGTTGCGGAAGACACGGAGCACTACATCGTCGCCGTCAGCGAAAACCGGGTGCGGCTGCTGAAGGCCGACCGCTGGCAGGCGCGGGAAGTGGCCGTGCCGAACCTGCCGGCTAATGCGGCGGAGGCGCTGCATTACGATCATCCCACCGACACCCGCCAGTACCACACGGCCTTGCTCGGTCGCGGCACGACCAAGCTCGGCGCTTATCACGGCAGCGGAGATTTCTTCGAACAGGAGAAAGAGGAGCTCTTGGAGTACTTTCGAGTCGTCGACCGCGCACTCCATCCGGCGTTGCGCGGCGAGCACGCGCCGCTGGTCTTTGTCGGCGTCGACTACCTGTTCCCGATTTTTCAACAGGCCAACACGTACCCTCACCTGGCCGAATCTCACGTGCACGGAAACCCCGATGCCTGGACCGACCGGCAGTTGCACGAGAAAGCCTGGGAGTGCATCACACCGCAACTAGCCGGTCCCGGGCAAAAGGCGCTCGCCCGCTACGAGAATCTTCCGGGCGACGGCTGGCGATCTGACGACATGCGGGTCATCCTGAACGCGGCGCACCAAGGTCAAGTTGAGACGCTGTTGGTCGACGTCGGGCAACCGGTGTGGGGTAAGTGGAACGAGCGCCGGTTGAGGCTCGACGAGCAACGCCGCGACGATAGCGACGACATGGTCGATCTGGCGATCGTCGAGACGCTAACCCGCAAGGGAACGGCGCACCCGCTGTCCAGCAGCCAGCTCAAACAAGGCAAGCCGTGCCAGGCCATCTTCCGCTACGAGCTGCCGACTTCGGCTCGGTGATCAGCCTTTAAATCTGGGGCCGGCGCGGCGATCAATCGCAGACGTTGTCGAGAACCTCGCAAAGCGTCCTGCCCAGTTCGTCAATGCGATGACTCAACCGGGCGCCGCCGTCGTTCCAGACAATTCGCCCGTCGCGGCCGATCACGACCAGCATCGGGTAATGGTCGGCCGACCACGATTTCAAAAACGATTCAGCGTTACAGAGCACCGGGCCGGAGACGTGGTGCTTGGCGCAGAAGGCGTCGGCCGTCGAGCGAGCGTCGGACGTGATGTTGAGCACCACGACACCTTTGGACGCATACCTCCGGCCGATTGCCTTGATGTCGGACGCCATAACGTGGCAATACGGACACCAACTCGCCCACGCATCGACAAGGACGACGTTTCCCTTGTAGCCGTTCCACGTTCGCGCCGCTCCTCGCAACCAGCCCTCGCTGGGAAGCGGGGGCGGCTCGTCACCCGGCCGGCAACCAGGAATGGCGATGGGAGGAGGAATCGGAACGACCACCGTCGCGGGGCCGGTGATCCGCCGCCGCCAACTGCCTTGCAACTGAAACCGATTGCCGATTCGGAAACCGATCGCGAACATAGTTACCGAGCCGGCAACGACCCCCAACAAGCAGGCGATTGCTATTCCGCGGACTCTTCGCCAGAACCGCGTTGGACGGCGTGTGCCTTTCCAGGGTCCGCGGGTTCGCCTCAGGCCTAAAACCATGTGCCCTCCGGCTGAAGGAATGCTTGCGCTGCGGCGTATCTTTACGGCCTGGACCAGGCGGCGGCGCGCGCATGTCGTTGCAGCGCTTCCTGGATTTGCCAGCGATGGCGTTCGGGGCTTTTTTGTGTCCCCTCGCGCGCAACAGTTGCCGTGTCGCGAGGCGGCGGTGGATCCGCAACTCGATAACCAAACGCGTGAACTACGACCGCGCTGCCGAGCACTCCGAAGATAAAGGCTGCCGCGCGCGCAAGAACTCCCCCGATGCCCATCACCCCGCTTCTCCTCTTCTCTGTTGTTCCGCTGTCCCTTGGCGTTTTAGTGCGAGCCCAGCCGACACGGTTACAGTTGCCGTAGCATGAGCGCCCGACGACAATAACTTCATTCCCACCTGTCAGCCCTCTCTTTCCCCGCAAAGGACGGAACATTTTGATGGCGTTCTACGTGGAAGGGACCGAGCTCTTGTTCCAGTACGACTACGAGCCGAACCGCATCGGCAACGATCGGCTCAAGCAGTTGCGATTCGACTCTAAGATCGACGGCGATCTCCCCACCTTGACCAGCGGTGACGTGTCGCAGACCTGGAAGCGGATCAAAGACGCGACCATCGAGCGATGACGAATGAGCGGTTGCCGCAGACCATCGTGGCCGTCACTCGCCAGCCGAGTGCGAGTCTGGCACGCTGCGAACTGCTGCACCTGCCGCGCAGGGAAATCGACTATGCCCAGGCGCGGCGGCAGCACTCGCGGTACGAGGACGAGCTGAGCGACCTCGGCTGCGTCCTCCTCCGCCTGCCGCCCGCCGCGGAGCTGCCCGACGCGGTCTTTGTCGAAGACACGTGCCTTGTGCTCGACGACCTGGCGATTGTCGCCCGGCCCGGCGTGCCTTCGAGGCGGCCGGAAACGGAGCCGCTCGCCGGGCTACTCGGCGCCTTTCGACCGGTTGCGTTCATCGAGGCCCCCGGAACTCTCGACGGCGGCGACGTCGTGCGCCTGGGGAACCGGGTCTTCGTGGGCCTGTCGAGCCGGACCAACGGCGCCGGTCTCGAACAACTCGCCGCGCATCTCGTACCCCGCGGCTACACGGTGCACCCAGTCTCCTTGAACGGCTGTCTCCACCTGAAAACGGCGCTCACGGCGGTTTCGCCCGACACGCTGCTGGTGAACCGGTCCTGGGTGGCCGCTGAGGCATTTGCCGCGGCCAGAACAATCGACGTGCATCCGGACGAGCCGTTCGGGGCGAACGCCCTGCTCGTGAACGGGACGGTCCTGCATTCCGCCAGCCATCCTCGCACTCGTGAGCGGCTGGAGGGCAGCGGCATTCGGGTGCGGCCCGTCGAATTCTCCGAACTCGAGAAAGCGGAAGCCGGCGTAACCTGCTGTTGCGTGCTCTTCGATGCCGGTTTGCCGCCCAGGCGATGAGGAGCGACGGCCGGCCCGGCCCCGACACCCACTAAGCCACACGAACACGAAGCTCAAGTCTTGCAAGTTGGTGCGGGCCGCGCCGCATTTCTCACGTGCTTTGCTTCGCCGCCCGGATCCGCTCCTGAACGGCCAGTTCCGTCTCGATCCAGGCGTCGAGCTCGTCCCAATCGACGGGCGGCAACCGACACAAATCAGGGCGCAGACGGGCCGCCTCGCGAACGTAAACGTGATGGATCTCTTCCAGCCGCCTGTCCGTATTCCAATGGATCAGAATCCGCACGCACCGCGCCAGCGAGCCGGGGACGCTGATCTCGTGCGTACACAGCAGGGGAACATCGAGCCAGCCGAGCTGCCGAGCGGCCAGGGCAGGGAACTCGGCGTTCAGGTCGGGCGTCGTAGTGAAGATGGCGCTGGCCACGTCTTCGTGCTCGATCTGGTTCTGGCGGATCATCAGCGCCAGGAGCTGCTGCGTCCGCCTCAACACCTCTTCGCGCGTATTGTGCTCGACGGTTGTCGCACCGCGCACGCCGCGACAGCGGATGGGTCGGTCATCGCTCATTCCAGTAGATCTTGATATTGTGCGACTGCCGCCCGACCGCCACGATGTCGTTGCGGCCGTCGCCGTTGAAATCGGCCACGGTGAGATCCTCGATATTCACGCCGCCCGGATCGATGAGTTGGCGACTCCATTTTAGCCCGGATTCTTGCGGGTCGTAAATCCGCAGTCCGCAGCGAGTCGATTCGTCCTTGTCATCTCGAACCCCGATCACAAGCTCTTCGTCGGCGTCGTCGTCCAGATTGGCGCACCACACGGCGTGCCCCCATTTCAAATCGGCGTCGAGCACGTGGCGGTCCCAGAGCGCTTGCGCCGCGTCGGCGGGCCGCGTGTAGACGACCACCTGAAAGCCGTGCCAGGGCTCAATCGTGGCCACATAGTCGCCGCCCGCCAACAGGCCATGCTTGATCTCGCTGGCGCCGCGGGCCTCGGGGTTGTCCTGGTTCCCCTCGCCGATCCGCTGACCGTGCCACCGACCGTCCTTGCCTCGCTTAAGCAGCGTCACCCCCTCGAAACTGGCCAGCAGGATATCGATCTGGCCGTCGTGATCGAGATCGGTCGGCCAGAGATTGTGGGCGACGTGCAGCTCCTGGCTGATTACTTGCGGCTGCCAGGCGTCGTGCACGGGATCGGCGGGTATTCGGTAGGCGAGCAAACGCAGCGGCGTCTCCATCCAGAGCGGCTTGGTCGAATCGCGACCCATCATCGGCGCGACGAGCAGCTCCTTGCGGCCGTCTCCGTCGAGGTCGGCCCAACGCATGCGGTGCGTCGTCGGCTCTTCGCCGATCGGGTGAACCTCCCAGGGGCCGTCGGACGAGCTGCCCGGCGAAAGCCATTGGATGGTGCCCCCGGTGCGCGTGTCGATCGGCCGCCAGTCGGCCCCGAGGGCAAAGTCGGTCCGGCCGTCGCCGTCGATGTCGTAGGGCGCGATGCAAACGTTGTCTCGTTTTGTCTGGTCCTGAATGAGCGTGTGCACCCGCCACGAAGGGTTCTCGAACCAGATCACCCGGTTCGTGTCGACCACCACGATGTCGGTGCGGCCGTCGGCGTTCATGTCGACGACCGTCACGGCGTAGCCGACCTCCAGCCGCTCAGGAAGCGGCTGAACGCGGAAACGAAACTCCGCGGCGGCGTCGGCAGCCATCGCCGCGACGAGTAGCAGAACGACAACCGGGAAGCGTGCGGCCCAACGGCACGCCTTTACGCGGGGAGCAGACGGTTTGGCCAACATGGGGTTACTTCTTTCCAATCGCGTAGAGCGCCTCGAAGGTTCGCAGGTAGATCCGGCCGCCGCTGACCGCCGGTGAGGCGGAGATCGGCTCTTGCACGTCGTTGGACGCCAGAATCTCAAACTCCGGGCCGGCCTTGACGACCGTCACCACGCCCCCGCGGGCGCTCAAGTAGATCTTGCCGTCAGCGTAAACGGGCGAGGCCCGGTAGCGGTCCGAGTGCGCCCGCTCTGAATAGATTTCCTTGCCGCTTTCGGCATCCATGCAGATGAGCACCCCGTTCTCGCGGCAGAGATAAACCAATCCGTCGACCACCAGCGGCGACGGCACGTCGGGCGTGTTCTGGGCCCGCACCCATTGATGAGCCTTGGTGGAGCCCGATATATCGCCCTGGGCATCGGGCCGCAGTCCAAGAACGGGACCGTTCTTGGCCGACGGAACGACGATCAAACCGGGCACCGCCACGGGCGAGGCGACAAACCGCAACGTCGGGTTGTACGTCCCCTTCGGGTTCAGCTCGCCGCAGCGCCACAGTTCGTGGCCGTCCTGCAGGCTGTGGGCCACGATGTAGTCGCAGCCGTGCGTCAGCAGAAACTCTCGCTGGTCGTCGCGATAGAGGACCGGCGAAGCGTAGGAGTGTTCGCACTCCGAATGGGCGTCGCTGGTGCGGGTGTGCCGCCAGATTTCCTTCCCCGTCGTCTTGTCCAAGGCCAGGACGAGCGCGGCGGCGCTGTGCAGCAGTTGAAGGTAGAGGCGATCGCCATCGAGAAGCGGCGTGCTGGTCAGGCCGAATGCGATGTCGAACTTGCCGTACCGCTTCTGCAGGTCTTCCTTCCAGATTTCCTTGCCGGCGAAATCGTAGCAGGCGAGCATGCCGTTGGCGAAGAACGCCCAGATGTGCTCTCCGTCCGTCGCGGGTGAAGGCGAGGCCGAATTGCCTTCGTCGCCGCGAACCGCCCGGTCGCCGCCGGTCACCGTCTGCCGCCAACGTTCCTCGCCGTCGGTCCCCACGCACAACAGGAGCAGGTCGCCGCTCGGCGTGGCGCTGGTCAAGAAGATCGAGTCGTCCCAAACGACGGGCGTTGCGCCAGCCGGCCCGGGAAGCGGAAATCGCCAGACGACGTTTTCCGTCTTGCTCCACTTGGTCGGCAGGTCTGTTTCATGGCTGATGCCGTCGTTCTCCGTGCCGCGCCACTGCGGCCAGTTTTCGGCAAACGCCCGGTTCGCCGCCAGAATGCATGCCAGGGCGAGTATCACTCGTCGCACGATGGTGTGTCTCCTGATTGACATGGTTGATAACTGCAAGCAATCCGCCCAGGCACGGTTTAATGTGGCTAAACGGCCGATGCCGGTCAAGCATGAGCGTCGCCAGATCGTCGGGCTGCGCCGCAGCGCGTAGAATGCGGTGGTTGCCAGAAATCCCCGCAGGTGACCGAAACGTGACGACGAGCGGCAATCCGTATCAGTCCCCCGCCACAAAGGACGTCCGCGATGAAGCCTCCGCCGATCTCGAAGGCGCTTTGGCTCGCGCGGCGATGGTCGTAGCGACTTTTTTTGCGATCCTCGTGCTTAGCGCAAGAGGCGGGCTACGCGGACGATTCGAGGACTTCGACTTGGATCTGCCCGCCCTGACACAACTGGTCCTTTCGCCGGCTTTCGCCTTCGCCGTGATTGCGCTTCCGGCGTTGACCACCCTGAATCAGCGAATGCTGCGTTGCAGAACACTCCGCGTGAGCTTGCACGCTTTCACGATCGCTCTGGCGGTGGCCCTGGCCGCGCTGTGCGCGGTCGGCCTTTATCTGCCGACGGTTCAGATCGGTGAAAGTCTGGACTAGCGATTCGGACGGGAAAGCGCGCCGTCACGCGCGGTTCGTTGCACTACCGGGAGGCTCACGCCTCCCGCTTGTCGGCAAAACCGCCCTATTTTCCGGAGGCCATGGACAAGGCCTGCAAGTACGGGACCGGGTTGCTGCCCAAGGCGTTGAGCACCGTGCCGCCGGCCGTGAAGCAGTGCGTGATCCAATCGGGCTGACCGTACTTCTCGAGTGCGGTGCCACCCTCGCCGCCGCCCACGTAGACCTCAACGCCCGCATCCTTCATCCGTTTGAGCTGTCCGACGAAGTGCCGGGTCCCCTCTTCAAAACGCGGATCCTCAAACATGCCGAAAACGCCGTTGTGAAAAGCCACGGCCGGCTTGCCTGACGACTTGGCCTCGGCGATGAACGCGCCCACCTGCTCGTCGAAGAGCTTGTTGGTCTTGGGACCAACATCGAATTGCTGATCGGCGGGGCCGATCGTCTCGCTCGACCGGCCGTCCTGCAGCACGAAATCGACCGGCAGCACGAACCGAATTCCCTTCTGGCGTCCTTCTTCGAGCATTTTCTTGGCCTGGTCGATGCGGGCCCGCTCGATGTAATAGGGCTTGTCTTGATGACCCGGATCTTCGGCCACCCCCAGAGAAAAACTCTTTCCCTCCAGTTCGGCGGCGGCCTTCTTTAGCGCCATGGCGAGCGAGCCGGCCGTGAAGACCCAGCGGATCTTGCCGCGGTCGATCATGGCCTGCAGGTCGTCGAGCTTGTCGGTCTTCAGCCCGCTGAAGATCACAAGCTGGGCCGACAGGCAGCGGAGCATAGGCCCGTCGAACTCGCCGGCCACATATTTGCCGAGGGCGACGCGGTCCATCGCCATCGGCACGACGGTGCTCGACGAATCGAGGCTTCCCGCCGAAAGGGCCTCGTTGACGTAGACCGAAGCCACCTTTTCGGCCAAGGAATTCGCAAACTGCGCGAGCGAGCCGGCCAGCTTATCGGCGTCTTCGGGCTTGGCCTTCCACAGCACGCGCTCGATCTCGTAGCGGCGGGTGTTTTCCAGCACGAGCACGCTCCCCGGTGGTGAGCCCGACACGGCCTTCGCCGCCGCGTCGGTGACGTTCAGCGAGCTTTCGTCCAGCCAGTCGCTGACGAGGGGAACCTCCGTCTTGAGCAATTCACCCAGCCTTTTGGCGACCGCCTTGAGGCTGCCCTCCGGCTTGCGCCCAATATGGCCGAAGACGACTTGCACCCATCCGTGCTGCCGCCCGAATTCCAGCGTCTCGGTCATGGAGCGCAACCGCACGTCCCCATCGCCAATTTGTGGTCCCGGCTTGGCGTCGACGTCTCCCCGCACCAGCACGGTCGTGCCGCGCGGCACGTCGGCCAGCGAGTCGAGCCGCGGGATGGCAGCCAGGTAGTCCTCCAGCGAACGTGCGGGGCACTGGCCTGGGCTGATGAGCGCGCGGCACAAACGGGCAATTCGGTCTGGCGTAATCGGCATGTTCTCGTGCTCCTGGACGTTCCTTGGCAGCC
The DNA here is from genome assembly GCA_035550375.1 of Pirellulales bacterium. Taxonomy (GTDB): domain Bacteria; phylum Planctomycetota; class Planctomycetia; order Pirellulales; family JAICIG01; genus DASSFG01. The sequence goes on from DASZPH010000130.1 coordinate 78,535, forward strand.
GCCGGTTGCATCCGGGCGCGGGCCGCATTCGGCGACACAAATCTACCAAACCGCAACGCGAGCGGCGAGCGGGGCGTTGCCCCGGAAGTGCGGCGGCGCTACTTCGAGGCCGCGACGTCGTCAAACTCGATCGCCCCGCTCGTTTGCTGACGGACCATCTGCCGATAACGCCCGCTGGCGGCCATCAGTTCTTCGTGCGAGCCGCTTTCAACGATGCTTCCCGCCTCGATCACCACGATCCGGTCGGCGTGGGCAACCGTGCTCAGGCGGTGGGCGATGACGAAACTGGTGCGCCCTTCCAACAGCTTGGCCAGGCTTTGCTGGATCAACCGCTCGCTTTCGGTGTCCAGGTTGCTGGTGGCCTCGTCGAAGATCAGGATCCGCGGATCGGCCAGCACGGCCCGCGCGATCGCCAGCCGCTGTCGCTGGCCGCCGCTGAGCCTGACGCCCCGCTCGCCGATGAGCGTGTCGTATCCTTGCGGCAGGCCCACGATGAAGTCATGGGCGTGGGCGATGCGCGCGGCCCGCTCAATGTCGTCCGCCGTCGCCTGGCGGCTGGCGTAGCTGATGTTCTCGGCCACCGTGCCGTCGAAGAGAAAAATGTCTTGCTCGACGATTCCCAACAACCGGCGGTAACTCGCGACTTCCAGTTCACGCAGGTCGACGCCGTCGAGCGTAACGGCGCCCACCGTGGGGTCGTAAAAACGGGCCACCAGATTGCAAAGCGTGGTTTTGCCGGCGCCGCTGGGACCGACCAGCGCGATCATCTGGCCCGGCTCGGCCACCAAGTCGATCTCTTTGAGCACCAACTCGCTGGTGCCGGGGTAGTGGAAGCTGACGTTCTCCAGCGCGACGCGGCCCTCCACCTTTCGACGGTCGAGCGTCACGGCGCCCGGCAGGGCGGGCATCTCGCCCGGTTCGGTCAGGAGGTCGAGCACGCGGTCGAGTCCCGCCAGCCCGCCTTGCAGCGAGGTGGCGCTTTCGGCCAGCACGGCCAGCGGTTCCAGAAGCATGGTCAGGTAGACCAGAAACATCATCAGCTCACCCAGCGTCAAAGCGCCCGTGAGCACCTGCCAGCCGCCGTAGAGGAGCAAGCCGGCCGAGGCGAACGGAATCAGGACGTCCCAGACGATCTCGACGCCGCGCGACCACCACCAGGCGTGGATCTCCTGGCGGGCCATCAGGTCGCCCCCCCGCACAAACCGGCTCGCTTCGCTCCGCTCGCGGCCGAAGCCGCGTACCACGCGCATTCCGCCGAACGCTTCCGTGGCGTGGCTGTCGACGTCTTGCCGCTGCTTGCGGATGTCGCGGTGGAGGGGGCGAATGCGTCCGATCCAGGTGCGATGGCTGTAATAGACGGCGGGCAGCAGCAGTCCGGCTCCGGCCAGCAGCCGCCAGTCGACCCAGGCCAGCACCGCCATGCTCCCCAGGAGCTGCACGATGGCGCTCCAGGGGTTGTAGAGCATGCTGAACACCAGGTCGCCGATGCCACCCGCGTCTTCTCGCAGAATGCTGGCCACTCCTCCCGACTTGAGTTGGTACACGCGGTGCAGCGGCAGTCGCGCCGCATGTTCAAAGGCCCGTTTGCGAACGACGGCCTGCACGCGCTTGGTGGCCTGGGTGGCGTACCAGCGGCCCCAAAGGCGCACGAGCGATTGCAAAAGCGACACCACGACCATGCCGACCGCCAGCATGACGAGCAGGTGCCCTCGGCCCGATTGAGGGCCGAGCCATTGCAGCCAGGCGGCGGTAATCGGCTTGCCCCCCAGCACGTTGTCGATGACGATCTTCGTCGCCGCGGGGGGAACGAGCTTGAGCAATGTCGAAACGCTCAACGTGGCCAAGGCGAAGCCGAGGTAAACACGCTGGCCTTTGAGCAAGCCCAAAAACTCCGACAGCAGCGTCCAGAAGGAACGGCTGCGGGGGCCGGCCGGCCGCGACGGTCCGTGGGACGCGGCGGTGTCCAGTTCGCCCGCCTGTCGGCGGCGGGCCAGTTCACGTAGGTATTCGCCAAAACGTCGGCGGCTGGTCTTAGGACGCGAAGGCATTGGTTGAGGGGCGGTGGTTCTGCAGGACTCGCATCATTATAGGCGCCAGGGCAGCCTCGGCACGGTCGCTTGTTCCTATCAACCAGCGGGCCGGCGAGCTTGAGTCGCCCAACTACACCTTGTCGCAGCGTGCGAAGCCGCCCACTTCAAACCGGTTGACTCACGGCGCACGGCGACCGACAATCGCTCGGTAGGCCCCATTTTCTGGAAAACACGTATGGAATTCAAAGAAGGTCACACCGTCGGCATCGACCTGGGCACGACGTTCTCGGCCATCGCGCACCTCGACGCCGAAGGCAACCCCGTCGCCCTGCTGAATGAAGAAGAAGAAATCGAAACGCCCAGCCTGATTCTCTTGGCCGAAACGGGACACGTCGTTGTCGGCCCAAGCCGTACGCGCGCGGCTATGGAAGATCCGGAGCACGTCGTGGAACGGGTCAAGCGCCACATGGGAAACACAGAATACAAGCGCACCTTCGACGGTCACGAGATCACGCCCGAATTCCTGTCGGCCCTCATCCTCAAGAAGCTCCGGCAAGACGCGGAAAAGCGGATTGGCACGATCGGCAACGCGGTGATCACCGTCCCCTACTATTTCAACGACGCTCGCCGCAAGGCGACGCAGGACGCCGGCCGCATTTCCGGCTTGAACATCATCGACATCATCAACGAGCCGACGGCCGCCACGCTGACCTACGCCTGGCAGCGCGGAGAACTGGGGTCGGGTCAATTCGGCAAGCCGCACATGGCGTTGGTCTACGACCTGGGGGGCGGAACGTTCGACGTGACGGTGGTCAAATACATGCCCACGCACTTCCAGGTGCTGGCCACCGACGGCGACGTCTATCTCGGCGGCATCGACTGGAACGACCGTTTGCTGAACTACGTCGCCGACGAGTTCAAGAAGCGGCATGGCACCGATCCACGCGAGTCGGCGCTGGCCACGCAGATTCTTCGCAACGATTGCGACCTGGCCAAGATCGAACTTTCGGAGAAGGCCCAAACCAGCATCGTTTGCCGCCACGAGGGGAAGAGCATCTCCGTACCGGTGACGCGCGAACAGTTCGAACAGATGACGGCCGACCTGTTGCAGCGCACGATCGACACCACGGAGCTCGTCATCGAACAAGCCAAGATCCAGCCGAATGATCTCGACGCGATCGTGCTTGTCGGCGGCTCGACACTGATGCCGAAGGTTGCCGCCTTGCTGGAACAGGCCACGGGCAAGAAGCCGTACCGCGGCCTTTCTCCGCACACGGCCGTAGCCCAGGGCGCCGCTATTCACGCCGCCATCCTGGAAGCCAAATACCGCGGCACGGGGAGCGACCTGGCGGAGAAAGTCCGCCGGCACCTGAAGAACGTCAAGCAGGACGACGTCAATTCGCACAGCCTGGGCGTGGTGGTGCGGCATCCCAAGACGGGAAAGCCCTACAACCATGTGATGATCCCCCGCAACACGACGCTGCCCGTGGAGCGGCAGCAGGTGTTCAACACCAGCGAACCGGGTCAGGCGCGGGCCACGGTGAAGGTGGTCGAGGGGGACGCTCCCGATCCGGCCGCTTGTTCGCTGATCGGCAACTGCAGCATTACTCAACTTCCTCCCAATCTGCCGAAAGGGGCGCCCGTCGAGGTGACATATTCCTACGGCAGCGATGGGCGCGTGCGGGTGCGGGCCCGCGACAAGACGGGAGGCAAGGAAGCGGCCATCGAGATCGAGCGCCGCGGCGGCCTGAACGAAGCGCAGATCGACGCCTACTCGTCGCTGGCCGCGGGATACGTGGTGGAGTAACGCCCCTCAATGAGTAGCGCGCGACTCGATGTCTACCGTGACTGGCTGGGTATCAAGGAGACGGCCCGGCCGCTCAGCCACTATCAGCTTCTGGGATTGAAGCTTTTCGAGGACGACGCGACTGCGATCCGCGCCAGCTACCGCAAGCTGAACGCGCACGTGCGCAAGTATGGCGCGGGCGAGTACGGCCCGCAGTCGCAGGCCCTGCTGAACGAGCTCTGCCAGGCCATGCTCTGTCTGACCGATTCGGTGCGCAAGACGGAGTACGACGCGTCGCTGGGCCGGGCGGCGGCCGCCACGCCGGGCAAGGCCCGCACCTTTGAAGAGCTGCTCGTGGCGCGCAAGGTGGTCACGGCCGAGCAGCTTGAAAAGGCACGCCGTTTGTCGAAGACGATCGGCGTCGAGGTGCGCGACGCCATCATGCAGCAGAAATCGGCGCCGGCCGAGCAGGTGATGCCGGTCTACGCCGAATCGATCGGGTTGCCCTTCATCGAGGCCGGAGACGTCGAACTCGACGAATCGCTGATCCCAAAGGTGCCGGCCGTGACGGCGCGGCAACAGTCGTGCGCCCCGTTGATGATGGCCGACGGACGGGTGCTGATGATGGCTCCCCACATGCTGCCGCCGGAAATCGAAGACCTGCTGCGTCTACGTTTCGATATGCCGGTGCGGCTGGTGATGGCGACGCCCGGCCACCTCAACGAGGTGATCAATAAATACTACTCTCGCGACGCGGCGAAGGCAGAACTGGCCTCGGGCCCGCCAAAGGTCGCCGACGCGAAGGCCACCGCCAAGCAGGCCGACAGCCAAGCGCAGAACGCGTATAAGGCTCCCACCTCGATCTACAGCTTGAGCCCCGAGGAGCGGGCGGCGCTGAAGAAGAAGCGTTTGATGACCAGCCTCATGGTTTGCAACTTCACGGGCATTGGGGTCATCGTCGGCCTCTCTGTTTTCACAAATTATATGCTCCAGCACCCCGTCCTCGGCTACCTAAGCGGCTTCGTGTCCGGGGGCGTAGCATTCGCAGTCACTTGGCTCGTCACCGAGTCGAGGCGCGGCTGATGCGCCACCGCGCGGCACTCTTGGCGATCGTTTTTCTCACGGCCGCCCTTTCCGCCGCGGCCGATGCTCCTCGACCCAACGTCGTGATGATCGTCGCCGACGATCAAGCGTGGACCGACTTCGGCTTCATGGGGCACGAGGTCATCAAAACTCCCAACCTCGACCGGCTGGCCGCCGAGAGCGCCGTCTTCGTCAACGGCTACGTCCCCACGTCGCTCTGCCGGGCGAGCCTGGCGACCTTGCTCACCGGCCTTTACGCGGCGCAGCACAAAATCTGCTGCAACGATCCTCCGGAGGGCGTCGACCGCTCGGCCATGCACCCCTTCATTCAGCACGCCCCCACCGTTCCCCGGCTGTTGGCGCGGGCGGGTTACGCGAGCCTGCAAACGGGCAAGTTTTGGGAGGGGCACTACGCGAACGCCGGCTTCACCAGCGGCATGACCACGAAGGGGCGCCACGGTGACGAGGGGCTCGTCATCGGCCGACAAACGATGCGGCCGATTTACGACTTCATCGAGAGCCAGGGCGGCCGCCCCTTCTTCATCTGGTACGCCCCCATGATGCCGCACGAGCCGCACGATCCGCCCGAACGGCTGCTGAAGACGTATCAGGCCCCAGACCGGCCCGAACCGCTCGCCCGCTACTTTGCCATGTGCCAGTGGTTCGACGAGACGTGCGGCGAACTGCTCGGCTGGCTCGACGACCACCGCCTTCGAGACAACACCCTGGTGGTTTTCGTCGTCGACAACGGCTGGCTTCAGGACGTCGGCCCGCCCAAGCCGGGCCAGGGCCATTTCGCCCCCAAGAGCAAGCGAACGCCCTACGACGGCGGCGTGCGGACACCCATTCTTTTGCGCTGGCCTGGCCACACGCTCGCCGGGCGCTATGACGACTTGGTGTCGACAATCGACCTCGCGCCGACGGTTCTGACCGCGTGCGGCGTTTCGCCGCCGGCTCAGATGCCGGGAGCGAGCCTGCTCGACGTGGCGGCGGGGAAGGGGCATTTATCTCGCACCTACGTGCGTGGCGAGATCTACCTCCACACCTGTGTCGATCTGGATAAGACGCTTTTGAACCTGACGCACCGTTGGGTGCGGCAAGGGGACTGGAAGCTGATTGCGCCGGTCGACACCCGCGAGCCGCGCGAGCTGTACAATCTTCGCCACGATCCGACGGAGACCAATAACCTCCTCGAGGAATACCGCGACGAAGCCAGCCGCCTGGAATCGCTGCTGGAAAAGTAGCTCCTTGTCAGCGTGGTATTTTGGGGCCCCCGGCGGCAATTCCGCCCCAGTTGCCTTTATCTGAGCAACGTGTCGGGGCAGTCTACGCGCCTGGCCGGCGAGCCGGAAGCAATTGGTGCGCACCACGAGTAATCCGCGCTCTTCGGTGGCCGTTGGCACGTAAAGTGCGAACTCCAAAAGCAGTTCGGGGCAACGGCTGGCACTACGACTGCTAATTCGGAGGACCGAAGAATGGTGAGGACGTTGATGAGTGGCGTGTGGGCTGTGGTGGCGCTGGCGGGCACGGCGGCACTGGGCCAGGAAACGTATAATGAAAATGCGGCGGACAAAGTCGAAGGACGGGAAGGAACGCCCGGCCAGAAAGGCGCGCCGCTCCACGTCGGGGCAAATGCGGGGCTTGGCGCGGCGGGAAGTGCCGGTTCGGCCGGCGCGAGCGCGGGCGTTGCCAGCCCGGCAAGGGGCAACCCCGCGAACCGCTGGCGATATCGGCAGCACAATGGCCACTGGTGGTACTACCACCCCAACAACCAATGGTCCTACTGGAACGGCAACGCCTGGTCGAACTACACGCCGCAGGCCTACCGCCAGTGGTACTACGGCCAGTCCGGGCCTTATGCCAACAACTATCGATACGGCAATTACGGCTACAACCGCTATAACACGGGTTACCGCGGCGGGTACTACGGCTACGGAGCCGGCGGCAACAACTATTATGGTAATAATTACTATGGTTCCGGCCCAGGTTATGGGTACGGCACCCCGGGTGCGGCAGCCGGCGCGAATGTGGGAGCGGGCGTCGGCGGCGCGATCGACGGCGCCGCGGGTGCCAACCTAGGGGGCGCCATCGGAGGCGCAGTTGGCAACCGGTACGGCCGACGATAGCGGTTAAGGTCGGACGGTAAATCTTGCACTCAGTGCCCCGAGACGGCCAAGGTCGCCGCGGGGGAAGCGAGGTGAACATGCGTCGGATTTTGGCTTGTGCGATGGCTGTGGGACTGTCATGGGTGAGCGTCGCGGCCGCGGAAGACGAGACGTGGCACGCCGCCCCCCTGGGGACGCCGCCAATCACGGAGCAGAACGCTCTTGTGCCACCAAGTTCAGGATCGGGTGAAGGATCGACGCGAGATGTTTCCATGGTCGGTGCGCCCCGCGGCCGTCCGGAGAATCGCTGGAGGTACCGGCTCGTGGGCGGCCGCTGGTGGTACTGGACGCCCGGTGAGAGGTGGTCGTATTTCGACGGCAGCCGTTGGGTGGCTTATCGCGGCGCGAGCGATTTCGACGCCAAGAAGGTCGATCCCGCGCTACTGCGACTGGAGGCAAAGGAAGGCACTCTCGGAAGCAGAACATGGGCCCAGGCCGGCGGCGGGAGTTCCGGAGCAGCGAATTCCGGCGGCGGGAGCGGCGCCGCGTGGACGATGAGCGGGACCCGCGGCTCGTTCGGCGGCGGGAGCTCCTTCGCGACTCCGGCCACGCCGCCACGCGGGCGCTGACGAGCACAACCTTTATTCGAGTCCAACGAACATGCGTCGATTTGCTGTCATTCTGACCCTGGTGTTGTTCTACCCGTCGGCCTTGTTTGCCGAGCCGGCGCCAAAACCGCGCGGCGAGCCCCGCAACGCCTGGCGATACGTGCTCTACAACGGCCGGTGGTGGTACTGGACGCCAGACGACCAGTGGGCCGTTTTCAACGGCCAGAAGTGGGTGACGTTCTCCCCGGAGTCAATTGGTTCGTCGCTGGCGGATCGAACGCGCGAGGCGGGGGAAGGCCGGCGGGGCGAGGATCCGCGTTTTTCCAACTCGCTCGAGGCGAACACTCGAAGCATTCTCGACAGCACGAGGCCTCAGCTCCCGTTGGGCGCCTCCCCGACGAATGCCGGGGGCGCCTTGGGCCGCGGAATGGGCACCATCCCGTCGCCCGCCATCCGCGCGCGCTCGGGAGACGCCGGTTCCGGGGTCGGCGGCGGCTCCGTCGGCGGCACGAGTGTCACGGGAAGCACGGCGCGCTGAACCCCCGCGCCCCGGCAAGTGCTTGCCGAAGCGAGGGCCAAGCCGTGGGCCGTTCCGTCGTCGCGGTTGCCGATACAACGTCCGATGAAAGACGCCAGCGGAGTGCGTGTACGCTTTGGCGACGGCTCTGCGACACTTGCTGCCGGTTTGGCTCTCGTGTAAGTTGGCACCTTTCAAAGATTTACGAGGCTGTAGCTCAGTCGGTAGAGCAACGGACTTTTAATCCGTAGGTCTCGGGTTCGAGCCCCGACAGCCTCATTGAAACGAACCCCCGCCGAACACGAGCTTTAGTGTACCTGCCGATGGTCGGCAGTGCGGCCAACATCGAGAAGCCAAAACGGTAATCTACCGTTTTGGGCATCCGTTGGAGGTCCGCAACATGCCCCGTCTCGTTCATGCAGTGCCCAAGTATCGCCACCACAAGGCGTCGGGGCAGGCCGTCGTCACCATCTCTGGAACTGATCACTACCTGGGGCCGTGGCGCTCCAAGAAAAGCCACGCCGAATACGATCGGCTCATCTCCGAGTGGACCGCAGCCGGTCGGCCGGCGCGCGGCGTCGAGCGCACGGGCGTTACCGTCGTCGAGTTGTGCGCCGCGTACCTGTGTCGGGCGGAAGACTATTACCGCAAGAACGGGCAGCCCACGCGGAGCATCGAGCGGGTCCGCCTAGCGCTGGCGGTTCTACGCCGGACCTACGGCGATACCCCCGTCGCTGACTTCACGCCGGTCTCCCTTGAAGCGCTCCAGAAGCAGCTTGTCGTCGAGGGGAAATCGCGGCCCTACGTCAACGCTCTGGTTGCTCAAATCAAGCGGGTCTTTAAGCGCGGCGTGGCCATCCTGCTCGTACCACCCGTCGTTCTGACGGCCATCGAGGCGGTGGAGGGCCTGAAAAAACATCGAACCACGGCGCGAGAGCCGGAACCGATCGGGCCTGTTCCGGATTCCGTGGTCGACGCCACGCTCGCCGAGTTGGCCCCCGTCGTCGCCGACATGGTTCGCTTTCAGCGACTTACCGGTGCTCGCCCTGGCGAGATTTGCAGCCTGCGGCCGTGCGACGTCGACCGCACAGACGATGTTTGGGTCTACCGGCCAGCGTCCCACAAGACCCCAGCATCATGGACGGGATCGGGTCATCTTCATCGGTCCGAAGGCAAAAAAACTGCTCGCCCGCTACATGCTGCGGCGGGCCGACGCGTTTTGTTTCAGCCCGGCCGAGAATCGCGAGGCGCACAACGAGCGCCGGCGTGCAGCCCGAAAAACGAAGGTACAGCCGTCACAGAGAGACAGGAGCAAGAAACGTCCGCAGTGCAAGCCAAAGGATCGGTATAGCGTCAATGGCTACGAGCAAGCCGTCCGCCGGGCTGCGAAGCGAGCTGACAAGAAGGCACGGATCGCAGCCGAAAAATCCGGCAAGCCGGCGGCACCGGGCGTCCGGCTTGTTCCGCATTGGGCACCCAACCAGTTGCGCCACTCGCGGGCCACAGAAGTTGCCCACCGCTTCGGCAAGGAATTCGCCAAGGCCGTGCTTGGCCATAGCAAGATGGTTGTGACCGACGTCTACGTCGAGCCCGATTTGGAGCGAGCAGCCTCGATCATGCGTGAGGTTGGTTGAAAGGCCGAGCCCTTCGGGTGCCGACCTTCAGCGGCGATAACTCGCACGTATTCGCAATACCTGACACGTGCGAGGAGCCGCGACATGATCGACCTGACAGCAGAAGAGCCGATACCCCTGGCGCAAGTCCCGAAACTGCGATGCGTTCCCCGAAGGCCGGGTGGCAAAACGATCCACCTGGCAACCGTGCATCGCTGGGCGACCAACGGCATTGGCGGTGTCGTGCTCGAAACGATTCGTTGCGGCGGCGCCAAATGCACGTCAGTGGGGGCAATACAGCGATTCTTCGCCCGGCTGAGCCAATCGTCTGAGCCGACTGGCCGGCCGATACGCACATTACGCCAGCAGCGTCGCGCGGTGGCTCAGGCCGAGGCGTACCTCAATCGGGCCGGCGTCGGCCGTGGCCCGTCGCTTGGAAGGAGCCGCCCAGATCAAGCGAGAGCACGCCCGGTTGCGGCTACCACTTAACACCCAATGCACCCTTAGCAAGGAAGAGTCCATGCAGAACGAAGCACGACCCCGCACGAGCACAGCACGCCACATGCGTGCCGCCGAAACGATTCTTGCGGCTCCTGGCAAACGTCGGTGCCAGATCACAGCGACCGCGGTTGCCGGCCGCACTCCGTATCCTGCACAGCACGCGAGGTTCGAGATCGACTGCCCGGCCGCGGGCGAGGACTCGGGCAAGATGGCAATACTTAAGGCCGCCATGCAGGCGCTCCTCGCCCAAAGCGAGCCGGCCGTCGAAGGCGCCCTAGGGCAACTTTACGAGCGCGCCTGGGCAACGCTCTACCACGAAGACGGTTACCGTTTGGCGACGCTTGAATGGGACCGCAGTAAACCGGACGCATGCCAGGTGAGGGTAACCGGTCACAGCCTGGGGAGCAGAGACGGGACGTTTTGGCCAGCGAAATGAGCGGTGACGGCTTGGGTGACGAAGTCCAAGGCGCTACGGTTTTGCTGGCGGCAGGTTTCAATGGCGGTAAGCATCGTTTCCACG
>DASZPH010000131.1:0-20853 GCA_035550375.1 Pirellulales bacterium
CAGCCGAATGATAACCTGTGCCTCCGGCGTCTGCCGGGCGATCAGTTCCTCGGTAATCCCATCGAGCGACATACCCAAGGTGTCGCCCAAATCGCCGATTGCGCGAAGACCAGTTTTTCACCGCCCTGTGAACGGCTACGCACACTGGTCGACCCGAACCGGCCAACAAATGAATAACCGCCGTACCAGTTCGGGTGCAGGGTATTCGGTACGATGGTGGCCGCGTACATCAAAATCCACCAGAGAAACCGGCGACGCGACGCGCACCACATCGGCCCAAGTCCGATCAGGCCGAGCAACCACAGCGGTTGCTGCAAGAATATCCCTTGCGATTGATCGAAATGCAGCCCGAAAAAAACGACGAGATTATTAACTTGTACCTCCAGCCCGTCATTTCCGTAGGGCCCGGTAGCCTTGCCAAAAGCATAATGGTTGTACCAGCCCAAAAGCGCGAGAGACGCAGCGAGCGCGGCGGTGGGCATGGCACGAAGCCGGCGCGAGGCAGTCACGTATCAGCCTAGCCCTACGAGCGCGGCGGCAGCATACTTGATGTGCAACCAGGGCAGAAATGCCAGGCTCATCGACAGCAAGACCTCCCGGCAACCGGGAACCCGCGCAACTCGGTCACGGCAGATCGCCGAGTCTGCGGCAAACAGCAGTAAGAGCCCTGCTAGCAAATCTGGATAGATCTGGCTGCTCGCAGCCAAGAACGGCATGCCCAGTGCCAACGCGACGCCGATCGAAGAAGAGTTGGACGGCGACATCCAGATACGTTCGATCACGCGGCATAGCAGCGGGGCAGCCAGGCCGCAGAGCGCTGCCATCGTCAGCCTCGCCCCAAGAGGTCCCCAGAGCTTCCACGGCAGAGCGAGTAAAGCCGACAGGCCGAGACTGTGTATGCTGAACCAGCCGTATGGCCTTGCAATGCAATGGGACTCACGCCAGCCCGGCGACCTGAATCCATGTTGTTGCAAGTTGTTGGAAACGTCCAAGTCGAAGTCGCCGGCGATGCTCTCCGCAACAGTCAGGTAGAATAATTCGTCCCCGGTAAGAGGGTCGGTGCCGTTGCAATGCCAGACAAGAACCACGAACGCATAGGCGATTGCAGGAATGCAGAGCCAGATCCGGTACCCCGTCGAGGCTGCCCCAGCGGAGAGAAGATGCATAATCCTCGCGTACCAGAGTAGAAGTCGGATGGATTTACTAGCTCGCAAGTTTGGCCGTTGTACCGGCGACTGCGATTAGGCTCGTGGGATCCTCCAAAGCAGATCGGATCGGGTCACTGAGCGAACCATCGCCGGCAAGAACTCAAAAAGACCCAAGTGGCTCGCACTTCTTCTTTGGCCGCACCCGGCTGGGCTCTGCCAACACCCCGTGGGCCTTAGAAGACGATCTGGCGGACCGTGTCGATACTCAACCCGGCCCGTGTAGGTCAAGGGGAGTTTTTCAACCACGGCCGCTGCTGCCGCCGGCCGAAAAACACGAATTCGCGCCGAAAGTGGGCGCTGCCCGCCCTGCCACGCAGCGCGGCTTGACCGTATCACTCAGAGTCGCTGAACCTCCCGCGGACGGCGCCGACGGCTGCCGTGGCCACGTCGCTGTAGTCTGGAACTTCAACAGTTGACCGACTCGGTGTGAGATTCTCCGCCTCTTGGACCTTCCCGCCAGCAGAAGTTAACCCGACATGGCTTTGGTCTCGCACATCGTACGCCCGAATCGGTACTGTTCGACCTTCCACACCACTCTGCTTGCGTAAGAGGGCAAGGGCAGCGGGGAGAGGTTGGACCGGATCATTTTGACCTCTTCCGAGTCCGCTCCCTCCCAGGCCCCCTTGAGTGTGCCCTCTGTGTAATAGCCCTCGTAGGCCTTCCCGTCTTGGGCGTAGTGACTCTGCCAAAGCGTGCATGGCTGGAAGCCCATGCCGTTTTCAAAACGCCCACGGAGCTTCGCGACGATGGAACCATAAAGCTGTTGTCCAGCAACAAGAGACACCGGTCCCAGCAGCCAGCACTCCAAGTTTCGCGTATGCCCGATGCGGCCGCCCAAACGTCTCATGCCACCTTGAAAGGTTTTCGCTTGCCTTACCAGTTCCATGTCGGGCCGGGGATCGCCGAAATAGACGACGTAGCCGCCGTTGAGCAGGTCCAGTCTGTCGGAGTAGCCTTCTTGGGGATCCATGACCGGCTTGCCCATGGCGTCATAGGCAATGCCCTCGTCTTGGCCGGAAAATGCGAGCAAGTCCATCGCGTTTCGGGTCGTGTCGATGGTGAGCCGCGACTCGCCCGGTGCGGTGTAGCAGGCTTCGGCACGTATACGAAAGTCGACGTGCATTTCCCACGTGAAATGCAGGTGGCAAAAAGGCTGCAGCCCAGTCCGGGTCCGATAATAAAGGCCAAGCCGCTCATAGCTATACTTGTGGCTCAGCGCTTCGCATTTGTCCTCGGTGTCCCAAACATAAGTCACCTTGCCGTGGTCGTGCACTTTCCACATCGTCATGGCTGATCTCTCTCAATAACTGCCGGGGTCCATAGATGCCGAGGCGGTCTGCTGGCTACCAGCCGTATCCGCCTCGACCATTCTCACCAATTCGCAGGCGGGGCTTCGCCACCCGCTATGGATCAAATCTGGGCCACGCCGGAAATCGGCAAAGAAAAATGCGATCGGCGAGAGATCGCGCGGTCGACAGGCTCTTACTGTAGGTGCCCTGACCGGACGGTTCCCGTCTGTCGATCAGGGCGAATCGTCCTCCGGTCCAGCCTGGCGAAGCGCCGAGGCATTCTTCTCCGTGGCCGAGGGACGTTTCCCAGGAGGATCGTCTTCGACGCCGTACAGCCGCCGCAGGACAGGCCCCGCGCTGCCGTCAAGAATGGCCTGTTCGACCTTCCTTTGAAGTTCCCGCTGCTCCTCGCGACGCCGCTGCTCTTCGGCAGACCGCTGTTGCGTGAGCGCGAAGAGGGGAATGAGGAGTACAATCACCGAGCACACCATCAAGAAGACGGTCCAACCCGAAAGCTTCGACTCGCTTGAAGCGGGACCGTCAACCGACGGTTTCCGACGAACTTCAATGCGTGGTTCGTCTGACGGTTGACGGGGCGGTGGATCCTCTCGGACCGATGTCAGCCGACGCAGACGTTGGCGACTTTGCTCCATGTCGTCGGGCGGCGGCTCTTCGTCCCCCGGCGTTCCAGCAAAGTTCTCCGGCGCGATGATACCGCAGCCCAGCCCGATCGTGGTGAACATTGCGGCAATGAAAAAGTACGGCAGCCAAGACGGATTCTGAGAGCCGGCCGCCGTGCCGAGGGCGATTCCGATCGCAAGCCCTACCCCTGCGCCCAAGGCGAGGTTGCGCCGGTGCCCACCGCGCACGGTCAGCATTCCCAGCGCCGCGCCGTAACACCCGCCGACAATAAATCCCAGCAGGGGAAAAGCGATGGGGGCGGCGATCTTCTGGTCCCCCTGCAGTTCTCCGCCCGAAGCCCACCACCCTACAAAAGCAACCAGCGCGCCCAGGCCGCCCAGGCACCCACCGATGGCCATGCCCCAGTTCATGCGGCGTTCGAGCTTTTCCCGTGGAACTCTGAAGTTGCTGCGCGGCACGACCTCGTCGCGAAACTCGAACAACTCGGCGCCGCCATGAATGTTCTTTACGACGAGTAAACAGACGACGCCCTTGGCGATGCGGCCCAGGGCGGCCGACCGCGTGGTGCCATAAAGGATGCTCGAAAAAGCGATTCCGAGTGCGATCAATGCACCGATCACTGCAACACCCGCTCCCTGCCGGACGGCGCCGCCCCAGGCGCACAAGATACCCGGCAACGCGCCGACGGCGCTCGCAGACAGAGCAATGACGGCGAGCCTCGCTGAGCGCATCATGAAGAGAAGGGCCCAGGCACAAGAAGGTAAGTCACCGAAAGAATGGGACGTTCTCCGAGTCTTTCCGCGACGAAGACGGCCGGAAGAAAGTACGGCAAGAATGGACGACACCGTACCGGAAACTAGCCAATTTCTCCCGCAAAAACAAGGGTCTTCCCGGTGTAGCGTACGCCAGCTTTCCCGGGCCGCGGCCGCTCGGCCGACGTTGAATGACCTAAGGCTTGCCGGCCAGTTCTAGCCGACTCGCGTGCTGGCCGCAAAACCCAAAAGTAAGGCGAGGTCCGACAACCTTCAAGCGGCCTGCAGCGCCGTAATGCTGTTGACGTGGATCAAAGCGCAATGGACCGCTTTGTCGGTGTCCGGATCGACGATAATGATGCGGTTCTTGCCCAGAGCCACGTTTTCGGGATGGCGAACCTGATGCACTTCGCCACTCGAAAGCCGGACCTCAAACGGTTCGAACGGGGCGCGGTGCAACCATGCACGAATCGTCTCCATGTTCATCTTGGAATTCTACCACCCCAGAAAATCAAGCGTCAAATAGTGGAGAGCCCTCGTAGTGATGCCATTTGACTCCCTCCTGCCGTGGTATCATCCAGGGATGGAAGAGAACCCGTACAAGGCACCGGTGGCTTTTGACGGCGCGTCGCCAAAGAGTACGCGAAATAAATGGCTCCTCTGTTCGTTCGGCGTCATTTTCCTCTGGCTGGTGACCGCCATGTGGATGGAGCTTTCCCGCAACGGACTAATCGAAGATGGAGTGCACAACTCAACGGTCACCAAGATTCAAGTCAGGCTCGCAGCGACAGCCGCAGTAGCTCTGATTGGTCTGACGCTGTTCCATTGGCGCCACCGAATTCGCCCTGCCTAATTTCCCGGCACAGCGCTAGGCAGCGCGTTTTGCCCGAAGTCGATTTTTTCCTGACACTCGGAGCAAGAAGCATCACTACCAGAGCCCTGCGTGAGGAGTCTCGCAGTCACCGCGACGTGTGGTTCTCCCGCGGGAAAACTCCCATGAATTCGACGCACTTGGCACCCAAGCTGCAGCGGAAGACCGCAGGTCACGTTGTTTCGTTTTCGAGAGAGGTGGTGCGATGCTCGGCGTTCATTTGCTCTTTGCCCTCGTCGTCGCTCTGGTATTTACGGCGATTCTGGCGGCGATCGGGCGCGGCGGTTACGAAAGAGGGAACTGGCTGACCGCGGTGATTCTGTTTGGCATCCTGTTTCTGGCGAGCTGGGCGGGCGGAATTTGGCTGCACCCGGTCGGTCCCACAGTGTGGGGCGCGGCCTGGATGCCCTTTGTGGCGGTTGGATTCATGGTGGCACTGCTCGTCGCCGCGGTCTCCGCCCACCACCGCCGCCGAACACCGCGGGATGCCCAGGAGGCGCTGGAAGCCGAGGAAGTCGTCGGAACGACGGTCACGGCGTTTTTGTGGATTTTCGCGGTCTGTCTCGTGGCCGCCATCACGCTGCACTACGCCTACCTCGACGAACGCCACTTGGCCGGCGAGCGGCGAGGCCACGACGCGGCCCCGCCCAGCATGGCCCACCGCACCGCGGATCAACCGCTTCGTTAGAGCGGGCTACGCAGCCGCCGGCCGGCTGGGGACAGGACGTGGACAGGCGTAGGCCGCGTGAGGCCGGCGTCGACCACCACATGACGAAGCCCGTGAACGTCAAGCGGTTAGCGAACAGTCTGGCGAGCGTTCGTCCCGCCCAGATTTGAAGAAGGGGGTCATCCGCTTCTATCGCCCGTGGCGCACGGGAATGATCGCAGCGGGGTGAGCCACAAAGTCACTCGATCGGTCGTTCCACGCCTTCTGCATCACGGATGAACGGTGCTCGGACCTGCTTACCTTCGACCGGCCGGGTGTCGCGAACCCAGATATTGCGGAAGCGCATCGGGTTGCCGTGGTCTTGGAGTCGGATCGGCAGACGATCGGCGTGCTGCTCGTACCGCGGCGGTCGGGTGAAGAGCGTGTCGCCTTTCAGAGCAAAGTGGTTCAGAATCAGAACTCCGTTATGGAGAGCCGTAACATAGGCCGGCGATTTCAGTGATCCGTCTTCGCCGAATCGAGGCGCCGTCCAGATGACGTCGTAAACGTTCCAGGTGCCGGGTGGGCGGGTCGCGTTCACCTCGGGGGGCGTCTGTTTGTAGATCGCGCCCGCTTGTCCGTCGAAGTAGGTCTTGTTATCGAACGAGTCGAGGACTTGGAGTTCATAGGCGTCCATGAGGAAGACGCCGCTGTTGCCGCGCCCCTGGCCGCTTTCCGTGCCGGGCTTCGGCGCCGACCACTCGATGTGCAGTTGGCAGTCGCCAAAGGCGGTCTTGGTGCGGACGTCGCCCTTGCCACTGACCATGACGCCGTCTTCCACTCGCCAGTTCTCGGCACCCTCCCAGGCCGAAAGATCCTTGCCGCTGAATAAGACCACTGCGTCGGATGGCGGGCCCCCGTTTTCGCTCGGCGTCACCACGGGTGGTTCCTGCCATTCGATGCCGTTCAGGTATTCCTGGGCTCCGCCCCGATTCGTCACGGCAATCGTCAGCATGGCGCAGGTCAGTCGTAGAAGCCAAATCGTCGTCTTCATGGGAGCAGTCTCGGGTATGGGGATCTCGCTCCGGATGGTACATAACGTGGCGGCTGTTCGCAAACCGGCTACGGGGGCCTGCCAGAGGCTTGACTGAGCTTCCCTCGCGGCCGGGGCCGGCCGATGGCACGAAGCCCTTCGGCGCGCGAGCCGGCCGGGCACCTTTCGCGAAGCCGGGTTAGAGTGCTCGACAATAGCCGGCCGTCGCAGATCAACACGTTCACGGAAGACAGCACGACAAAAACGAGCGACGACCGGGACGTGTGGATCACGGTGCTAGACGGCGAACACGCAGGCTTGACGGGCTACACGTCGCGGTCTTGTCTCCGCCCCGGCAAGTGAACGTATTCGGCCGATGGCACGATAGGTTCGTTGATCTTCCCGGAGTGGGCACACGGGGCGATCTGGCAAGGCGGAGCCGGCCCAGTCGCCCGATTCGGCAAGAATGCTCTGCGTCTTGCTATTTCAGGCGGCCGAGCGCTTTGGCGGCGACGCCTTCTTCTGCAGCCACCGGCGGATTTCTTCCACGTCGCGCTTCCACGGTTTGCCGAAACGCCGTTGGCAAAAGGCAGCAAACAGGAGGTCGAGCGTTTCGACAAGATGTCGTAGTGCGTCCATGCGCTCTTCCCGGCCGCCTGGCTTTTCCGCATCGTCGCCCGACGAGAGTTGGCTCTTTGCGCCGCTAACCGAAAATGTCTCGGCCTGGATCACAAGGTCATGTTGGTGATCTTGTCGCGCCAGGACCAGCCCGCTTTTGCGAGGCAGCTTGCCGGCACCGATCGCATGCATGGCCTCCGGCAAGCGAACCGGCGATTCCGCCGTAATGGTCTCCTTGCCTGACAGCGCCTCGGGGCATTCGAGGCTCAATGTTCTGTTGAGCATGCCGACCACCTCGCTGCCGTCCGCAAGGCTGATGGTGTCGGACTCTGCCTCCAAATGCCACCAAAGCCACAACAAGAACTCATTGCCGAGGAAATCGAAGTTGGCGGAAAGGTCGTTGACCCACGCGATCGCGCCCGAGGCGGCGTCATGAAAAACGGCAGGCGCAAGAGCTTCCCAGCTCGCCGTACGGTCGTTTTCCAGACACCATGCGTGGGCAAGCCGGCCGGCCGTCAGCCATTGCACCGAAAGCTCGAACGCCCGCGATAGCAGATCCAGACACTGTTCCGTCGCGACCGGGCCTCCTCCGCCCAGGTATAAGAATCGCTGGCGGACGTCCCAGAGGATCGACACGTGCTGCATGCGGCGGAATCGACCGTCGCCAGACTCGTCTTGAGCGCGCTGCTCAACCGCCTCGTTCACCTGCTGTCGCTCAGCCTTCGTCAGCCGCCTGCCGGGGTTATCCGCGGTCAACGCCTGAATTTCCATCAGAAGCCACGCCTTGCGGAGCGCCGCGGGCACCTTCGTCGTGTCGATACGGACGCCGCAGTGCAAGACGTCGCCGAAGACGTTCTTCTCCAGGCCGAAATCCGCGTCGAGCAGGTGGCCGCCGGCGGTAAAACCCACCTTGGTCTCGCCTAAACTCGGCGCGCCCGCGTGCGCAACGGAGAACTGGCTCAACAGCTCGACATGCTTCTCGCTGAGCTTGCGAAGGTCAGGAGACTCAACGCGGAAGCGATCGAAACTTACCCTACCTGCAAAGAATCCCATCGTTGCGCATCCGGTCGGAAAAAAGAGCGACGGTCGTGCTCGTCTGTACTTGCTTGGGCGCCCATCGGCAAACAGAGCATCGGCAACAAGCAGCGAGCGGCTTTTGGCCAGAATCGCTGATGGTAATGGGGGCAATTCGGGCAATTGCTGTCGGCAAGCAGTCGCGTCGATCGCTTATTTCCAACGTCCCGCGATACCGCGTGAGCTGCCCCGTTCGCCCAACCTCTTCTGGATTCCTGAAGCCGCCGAGCGATAGGCCGCATCGACGCGGGCGGTTCAGTCATTAAACCGTTTTCAATATTCTGCCGTCTGGACAGAGGCAGAAAAGTTGTCACCAATCAAACGAAGAAACCTGCTCAAGCGCCAGCACCGTTGGTCGAAGCCGAGACAAACATGTCTTGACTGGAAAATGTCTCCAGGTACCAAGGAACCAATCAGGACAAGGCGAAGGTCTAGGAGGCCCAGGATGGGGCAGAACGGCACACCTCGCGGGCGATGGTGAACCGATTCTGGCGTCGCCCACGGGCCTGCCAATGTCTGCCATTCTCTGCCAACGTCTGCTGTCGCATCGAAGCAGCTTGAGTTACGGTAGTCGAGGAGAACTATGCCTGGATAAAGCGTCGTGCGGTCGCGCCCTTTTGGCGTTCGCGCGGGCGGGGTCGATGACGGCCCGCGCTCGCAGGCTGCCGTCCTCGAAGGTCTCCCGAGTCCGAAAACGGCTGATCGCGTTTCTACGTTGTTCGGTAGCCAGGCGGTCGACAGATCAATGGCCGCAGAATGCTTCACACGGTTTCGACGTCGATGCGGTGCGTCGCGAACCACTGGCGAAACTCGGCCGGAATACCGTCATCGGTGACGATCCGCTTGACGACGTCTAACGCCGAGATCAAGACGGGTCCCGCGCCGCCGAATTTGCTTGAGTCGCAAACCAGCGTGACCTCGCGGGCGGCGCCGATGAGCGCCCGCTTGGTTTGTGCCATTTCGAAGTTTCGTTCCGCCAGACCACGCTCCAGATCGACGCCGTAGGTGGCGAGGAAGAGCCGGTCGGCACAAACCTCGGCAAGCTGTCGTTCGACTTGGTGATCGATCGTGGAAAACGTGCGAGAATTCAGTCGCCCGCCACAAACGATGACCGTGATGCCCGGTTTGTTCGCCAGTTCCAGCGCGATATTCAGCGCGCAGGTGACGACCGTCAGATCCTGGTTCTCCGGCAAACGCCGGGCGATTTCCATCGTCGTCGAACCCGAGTCGAGCACGATCGTTTCGCCAGGCCGAACGGATCGTGCTGCCGCGGCGCCGATTCGGCGTTTGGCCTCGACCTGCTGTGACGAGCGTGAGTCAAACGATGAGTCCTGGGCCACGCCGCCGATTTGCGAGACCGCTCCTCCATACGTCTTCTGCAACAGCCCCTGGGCACTTAAGGCTTCGATATCTTGACGGATCGTGACAATCGAGACCCCCAGCTTGTTGGAAAGCTCGGAGTTTCGAACGAAACCCGTTTCCCGCAAGATCTGGGCGATTGACTGGCGCCGCTGATGGTCAATTGTCCTGGCCAAAACGTGCGTCTCCGCAGAGGGGATAACTTTCCTAAAAAATATCATCAGGCATTTGACTTTGCAAGTCGAAACAATTACCTTCCACTGCGCAAGGTCTTCGTGGATCCAGGCGGTTCCCGAGCTGTGCGATGAAACAGAAAACGATCGTGCTCTTAGCGACCCTGGATACCAAGGGACATGAAGTGCAGTACCTGCGCGATTGCATTCATGCGCGTGGGCACCGTTCCCTGGCGGTCGACGCAGGACTAGGAGAGCCGGAGGCAGAGGCTGATATTTCCAACGCGCAGGTTGCCGAGGCGGGAGGCACCTCCTTAGAGGTTTTGCGGAGCCATGCCGACCGTGAAGAGTCGGCTCCAGTCATGACCGCCGGCGCGGCGAAACTTGTCGGTGACTTGCAACGACAGGGTCGCGTGCATGCGATCGTTGCCCTGGGTGGCACGCAAGGGACGACGCTTTGCACCTCCGTGATGCGACGCCTTCCCTATGGCTTTCCGAAGATCATGGTCTCGACGATGGCGTCAGGCAACGTCGCTCCCTGGGTCGGCACTAAAGACATTACGATGATGTACTCAGTGACCGACATCATGGGCCTCAACCCGTTCATGCGGCGAATCCTGGCGAACGCGGCGGGCGCGGCTTGTGGCATGGCCGAAGTCGAACTGCCGGAAACTCATCGCGAGAAGCCCTTGGTAGCCATTACGACCGTGGGCATCACCACGCAAGGCGCCATGATTGCCGCCAAGGAACTGGAGAAAGCAGGCTACGAAACCATCGTCTTTCATGCGGTCGGCACTGGCGGACAAGCGATGGAAGAGATGATGCGCCAGGGCCTGATCGGTGCCGTACTCGATTTCTCGACGATCGAGGTTTCCAACGAAATCCATCATGCCCTGCTAGCCGGCGGACCAAGTCGATTAACCGTCGCCGGCGATTTGGGATTGCCGCAGGTGATCTGCCCCGGCGCCATTGAGGTGTTGGTGTTTAACGAGCCCGACACGGTGCCGGCCAGGTTTCGCGATCGTCGGCTGGTGCGACATAGTCCGCAGATTACTGACTTGAGGCTGAATCGCGAAGAGATGGCCGAGGTTGGCAGCGTGGTTGCACAGCGATTGCAGGCGACAAAGAACGAGGCCGTCTTCTTGATTCCGACTGCGGGGTACGACAGTTACGCGATCAGCGGCGGACCCTTTGACGATCGAGAGTCCGACGCAGCCTTTGTCGCTGAACTTCGTCGCGGTGCTCCAAAGAATATTCAAATCATCGAGCGCGACCTCGACATCAACGCCGCGGCGTTTGCGGTCGAAGCTGCTCAAACGCTTGCCAAACTGATTCAAGCCAGAGTGACTCCGGCGAGGTAAATCGTGGCGACTCGCTACACGCAGCAAGAGTGCCTCGGTCGACTTCGGGCGGAGACCGCCCGTGGTCGTGGGTTGGTGATGGCGGGCGCCGGCAGCGGTATTTGTGCCAAATTCATCGAGCGTGGCGGCGTCGATCTGATTGGCGTCTACAACACCGGTTATTTTCGGATGCAAGGCTACGGTTCGTTGGCGGGCATGCTGCCGATCCTGGATTCGAACGAGCTGGTGTATCGCATGGCGCGGCAAGAAGTGTTGCCTCAAGTGCGCGAGACGCCTGTCATCGTGGGTGTGAACGGTGTCGATCCGCTGCGCGACATGCGGCTGTATTTGGAGGATCTGCGGCACATCGGAGTGACGGGTGTGCATAACTTTCCAACCGTCACCTGGTTCGACGGCCAGTTCCGCCGCACGCTCGAAGCCACCGGCCTTGGTTACGAGCATGAAATTCGCATGCTGCAAATCGCTCGGGAACTGGACCTGCTGACGGTTGGTTACGCCTTCAATGAGGAAGACACCAGGCGGCTTCTGACCGAAGCCGCGCCCGATGTCTACATTTTTCACGCGGGCATCACGGCCGGCGGTTCGACGGGAGATGGCGGCGCCGGCTCTCGCCAGGACACTGCCGAGCGAAGTCAGCGCCATTTTGAAATTGCTCGCAAAATCAAGCCGGAAGTTATTTTGCTTGCGCACGGCGCGGCAATCGTTGATCCAGAAGACGCCCAATACATGCTCGACCACACCAGTTGCGACGGCGTGCAACTGGGGTCAAGTATCGAGCGCATGGCCATGGAACAACCGCTTGAAGCGCGTGCGACCGCCTTCAAGGGCAGCCGCATTCCGGCAGTGCGAAACTCGAAGTGAACTGAATTTACCCCCCCCTCAACCACTCGTTCCGCGAACTCATTCCGCTCGTCTCCTTTCCAGATCTGATGACCGCCGCCAGGCGTGGGCGTTATGCCGTTGGCTATTTCGAGAGCTGGAACCTCGAATCGTTGCTGGCGGTGGCCGATGCCGCGGAGCAGCTGCGCTCGCCCGTGATCTTGGGTTTCAGCGGTATTTACCTGCCCCATCCCGATCGCCGGGTGCACGATCGCCTGAAACCCTATGCGGCGATGGGGCTCGAAGTTTGCAAGTCGTTGAGCGTGCCGGCGAGCTTGTTGTTCAACGAGTCGCCTCATCAAGATTGGGTGTACTCGGCGGTCGACTGTGGCTTCAACGTGGTCATGCTCAGCGATGAAGAATTGAATTGGGCCGAGCGGTTAGCCGCCATTCGCGATTTGACCCTGTACGCACACGAGCGTGGCGTGGCGGTTGAAGCGGAAATGCAGGCACTGGTCGGCGTCGGCGGTGAGCTTGCCGGCAACCAAACGCCGCACGATCTGCAATTAACCGATCCCGCCGCCGCCTTGGAGTTCGTCCGGCAAACGGGCGTCGATGCCCTGGCCGTCAACGTTGGCCAGGTGCACTTGCACGGCCGCCGCCTGGTGCACCTGGATCTCGATCGCTTGCGAGATCTCGACAAGATTTCCGTGCCGCTGGCCCTGCACGGTGCGTCGTCGGTCGCTCGAGGCGACTTGCAAGCTGCGATTGAATTGGGCGTTTGCAAAATCAACGTCGGCAGCCGCTTAAAGCAGGTTTACCTTCAGGCGTTGCAAGCGGCCTGCCGTGCCGTTTCTTCGACGAGCAATCCCTATGAAGTGATTGGGTCGGGGTTGGAGGCCGACGTGCTCGTTGCGGGTCGCGTGGGCATGCAACGTGAAGTGGAAGAGTATATGAAGTTATTCGGCAGCGCCGGGAAGATCGCGACTGGACAAGTTGCGACGGGAATTGCGACTGGAGAGCCACACGTTCGATGACTTATTCGATCATTATCCCGCATCTGGGAGCCACGGGGGGCGATGTCGTCATCGTCGAATGGAGGGTCCACGAGGGGCAGCACGTCAAAGCTGGCGAGACGATTTTTGTGGTGGAGACCGATAAGGCCGTCGACGAGGTGCCGGCCTTCCGCGACGGCTACGTGCGGCGGATTTTGGCCGCCGCCGGTAGCGAGAAATCACCCGGCGACGTGGTGGGACTGTTGACCGATACGGCGGACGAAGCGACCGGCCAGCCGACGGCGAGCGCTGCACCGCCATCGTCTGCCACGCAACCCGCCGTCCAGCAGGATTCCACCGGCTCTCTGAATCCGGCCCGCACGGCCGTGGCAACGGCGACTATCGCCGCCACGCCCCGTGCCCGTCGGCTTGCCGCTGAGCACGGTATCGACCTGTCGACCGTCCAGCCCGCGGTCGGCAAGATCATTCAGGTCAGGGACATCGAGGCACTCATTCACAGCCGATCCGAGAACCGTCCGAACGGCGCCAATTCGGCGTCCGACACAAGCAGTCGCCCCGTGTCGGCACGCCGGCGAGCCATCGCCGAACGCACGCAGCAAAGTAAATCCGAGATTCCGCACTTCTACATTTCTGTGGATGTGGACATGACCGCCTTGGCAGAGAAACGCCATGCACTCAAAACGGAGCGTGGCGGCTTGGCCATACCATCGTTGAACGACTGCGTCGTCGCGGCTGCGGCCCGAGCGCTCCGCGAAACGCCTGGTCTCAACGCCCGCTATGCTGGAGACAAGATTCTGCAATTCGAGACGGTCGATGTGGGCGTGGTCATCGGTCTCGACGAAAGCGTTGTCGTTCCGCTGGTGCGCAAGGCCGACACACTTTCGCTGAGGGATGTCTCGAAAGAGATACGGCAACTGCGCGAGCGCGCCGACGCGGGCACTCTGACAAGCGCAGATCAAAGCGGCGGCGCGTTGACCGTTTCCAATTTGGGCATGTACGGCGTCGATGGCTTTGTTGCGGTGATTCACCCAGGGCAGTCAGCCGTGCTCGCCTGTGGCGCCGCTCGACCGCGACCCTGGATTGTCGAGGGCCAGGTGACGGTCCGCACGCTGATGACCATGACCCTGTCGGTCGATCACCGTCTGAGCGACGGCGTACCGGCGGCACAGTTTATCCAGCGCTGCAAGAACATTCTCGAACAACCGGCTCAGCTTTTTGAAGAGAAGATTTGATGACAATCCAGGAAACCATTTCGACCGAATGGCGATTGGCCGCGTTTCGGCAAATGTCGCTGATCCGCCGTTACGAAGAGCATTTATACCTCCTGTTCTTGCAAGGTCTGGTGCCGGGCACACTCCACCAATGCCAAGGACAAGAGGCCGTGGCCGTCGGCATCTGCTCGACGCTGCGGCGCGACGACCTGATTTACAGCACGCATCGCCCCGTCGGACACCTAATCGCCAAAGGGGCATCGCTCAAGGCGATCACCGCAGAAATTTGGGGCAAAGCCACGGGTTGTGTCGGCGGCAAGGGAGGCCAGATGCACCTGGCCGATTTTTCTGTCGGCGCCATGGTCTCCAACGCGATTGTCGGGGCGAACATTCCCATCGCCACCGGCAGCGCGATGGCCTTCAAACTGCAAGGACTTGATCGCGTCGCCGTCAGTTTCTTCGGCGACGGGGCTTCAAACATCGGCGCCTTTCACGAAGGTCTGAACCTGGCGGCCGTACAGAACGCGCCGGTGATCTTTGTCTGTGAAAACAATTTGTACGCAGCCTCCACACGTATCTCCTCGACAACCAGGATCACCGATATCGCCGATCGTGCTCAAGCCTACGGTATGCCCGGCCACTCGATTGATGGCATGGATGTCGAGGCCGTTTACCGTTCGGCCCTTGAGGCGGTCGAGCGGGCGCGGCAAGGCCGAGGACCAACTTTGCTGGAATACAAGACGTATCGTTATCGCGGACACTCGCGTGGCGATCCGTGCGGCTATCGCGGCAACGACGAACATCAATCGTGGATCGATCGTGATCCGATCGAACGCCTGCGGACTCGGCTCGTGGCCGATCTCGGCGTCGCAGTCGATCGACTGGCCACCATTGAGCAAGAGTGCCAGCGTGAGATTGAAGCTGCGGTGGAGTTCGCCCTGGCGAGTCCCGAACCCACGGCCGCGTCCTGTTTCGAACATGTTTTTGCGTGACGAGGAACGAGCGTGACCACGACAGCAGCCACATCTCGCATGAGCATGGCCGAAGCGCTGCGCGATGCGATGCGAATCGCCATGCAGACCGACCCGACCGTTTTTCTGCTGGGCGAAGACATTGGCGTCACGGGCGGTTTTGGCGGCGGTTTCACCGTGACGCTGGGACTTTCCGATGAGTTCGGCCACGAACGCGTGATCGACACACCCATTTCGGAAGGGGCAATTGTCGGCGCCGCCGTGGGTGCGGCGATGGCCGGCGCGCGACCGGTTGCCGAGATGCAATACGGCGATTTTGTATTCTGTGCCATGGATCAGGTGGTCAACCAGGCTGCCAAAATGCATTACATGAGCAACGGCCAGGTGTGCGTGCCGCTGGTCTTGCGACTACCCGTCGGCGCTTCGCAGCGCGGCGCTCAGCACGGACAGTGCACCGAATCGTTCTTTACCCACACGCCCGGCCTCAAGGTGGTGTGCCCGGCCACGCCGTACGACGCCAAGGGGATGCTGCTGGCTGCCATTCGCGACGACAACCCCGTGATCTTTCTCGAACACAAGTTGCTTTACGGCGGCAAGGGGAGTCGCAAGGAAAGCGCTTCCGTCTTGTTCGGGACCGACGTGCCCACAGACGACTATGAGATTCCGCTCGGCACCGTAGCGGTGCGACGCGAGGGGACGGATGTGACAATTGTGGCCAATATGCTGATGGTTCATCGAGCTCTTTCCGCGGCCGAGCTGTTATCCGAGCAAGGGATCGAAGCCGAAGTGATCGACGTGCGATCTCTGGTGCCGCTCGATATCAAGACCATCGAGCAATCGGTCCAGAAAACCAGCCGGCTGCTGATCGTTGAAGAAGATCATCTGACCGGCGGCTGGGGGGCGGAAGTATCGGCACTGACCGCCGAGCGCGCCCTGCATTATCTCGACGCCCCGATCCTGCGCGTCGCCGCACCTGATACGCCGCTCCCCTGCGCAGCTTCGCTCGAGCGGGTTTTCGTCCCCAGCGTAGAACGAATTGTTTCGACCGCCAGCAGCCTGTTTGCCCCGTAGTCCTCCGTTGTCAGACGGTTCCGTCTCGTTAGCCAGAGAATTCCCGGACAGCTTCACTATGAACCGAGGCATGGGGGACCCAGGCATGTGCCAACGACTGATCGGATTGACCCTGATCTTGGCCGCCGGCAGTTCTGTGGATGCCGCGGCACCCGTTGTTCAGCCACGTGCAGGATTCCAGGCCGAGCTCGTGGCGGCTGAACCTCTCATCGAAAGTCCCATCGCCCTCGATTGGGGCGCGGATGGACGGCTGTGGGTCGTGGAAATGCGAGACTACCCGCTGGGCGTCAACAACCAGGGGGAGCCGGGTGGCCGTATCGTTTGCGTCGAAGATACAGATCA
This sequence comes from Pirellulales bacterium, assembly GCA_035550375.1. GTDB lineage: Bacteria > Planctomycetota > Planctomycetia > Pirellulales > JAICIG01 > DASSFG01. The sequence continues at coordinate 16,457 of DASZPH010000131.1, forward strand.
AGATGGGCGCTACGATCGATCGACCCTCTTCCTGGATGGACTGCTCTTTCCAACAGGCGTGATGACCTGGCGAAAAGGAGTTCTGATCACCTGTGCCCCGGACATTCTTTATGCCGAGGACACGGATGGAGATGGAAAAGCGGACAAACGTGAATCGCTCTTCACGGGGTTCGGTGAAGCGAATCCCCAACATCGTGTCAACGGACTGCGATGGGGCCTCGACAATTGGATCTACTGTGCCAACGGCGATTTCGCAGCGGCTCGAACCTTTGATGCGTCGGTTCCCGAATCGGCGAAGAGCACAGGCTTTTCTGCCAGCCAGGGAGAAGACTTGCGCCGATTGATGCTCGCCGGAGCATCCATCCAATCAAATAAAACAGGCGAATCAATTAGCATTCGCAATCGCGATTTTCGCATTCAGCCGGACGAGGGACGAATTGAACCGCAATCGGGGCAGGCTCAATTTGGCCGGGACCGCGATGATTGGGGAAACTGGTTTGGCTGCAACAACGCCATTCCCATCTGGCATTTTGTTCTGGACGACTTCTATCTGCGTCGTAACCCGCACGCCGGCTATCCGCCGCCGCGCGTTGAAGCGTCAACGTCGGTGACCTATCCGCTCGGCCCTGCGGGCCGCGACACAGGTGCCAAACGAGACCGTCGTGGCTCTCCTTGGACGTCTGCTTGCAGCATTACTTTTTATCGAGACAACCTGTTTGGCCCAGACTTTGATCATAACTGGTTCGTCTGTGAGCCCGTTCATAATCTGGTTCACCGCGAAGTTTTGATTCCCGCAGGCGCCACGTTCCAAAGCCATCGTGCCCCCGACGAAAGCGCAAGCGAATTCCTCAGCTCGACGGACACCATGTTTTCGCCAGTGAGCGTCCGGACTGGCCCTGATGGGGCCGTTTGGGTCGTCGACATGTATCGCAAGGTTCTGGAACATCCGCACTGGCTGCCGGCCGGCTGGGAAGAAACGATTGATGTTCGAGCGGGCCATGACAAAGGTCGAATCTATCGGGTGTTTCCCGCCAAGGCGAAATGCCGTCCGATGCCGCGGTTGGATCGACTCGATTCATCTGAATTGGTCGCCACGCTTGAAAGCCCCAACGGCTGGGTTCGCGACAAAGCGCAGCAACTATTGGTTGAACGACAAGACCGATCAGCCTCGCCGGCTCTGGAAGAGCTCGCACGAGCGAGTGCCGAACCGAGGGGACGGCTTCATGCGCTGTGTGCCTTGGACGGATTGCACGCCCTCGACCCGAAACTGCTTGAAGCGGCACTCGCGGATCCCCACCCCGCCATCCGACGCCAGGTGATTCGACTGGCGGAAAAGGTCCAGCGTCCCTCGAACAGCCTGCAGAACGCTCTTTTCAAGTTGACCACCGATCCGGCTCCCATGGTACGCCTGCAGTTGGCCTACACACTCGGAAGCTCGAAAAGTCGCGCAGCGTCGCAATCGTTGGCCCGGATTCTCCGCGATAATGCTTCGGAACCGTATATCGCCGCAGCGGCGGTGAGCTCGCTGACGGAGCAAAATACCGCCCAGGTGCTTGATCATCTTGTGGGGTCTGTTTCAGAACTCCCGGAACCGTTGCTCGAAAATCTGCTTCGCACCGCGCTGGGATTTGGCGAAGTCGAAGGGCTGAAATCCTTATTTGCCCGGATGATTGATTCCCCCGGGAAGCAAAACAACAGCCACTTCGCCGCCGTGGCGGTGTTTCTCGACGCACTGGATGAGCGCAACGAATCGCATCAGAATGATACGAACAAGGCCGACGCGGATGTTCAGTCCGTGTTGAATCAATTGGCTCCCGTTTTTGGCGCCGCTCGTGCGGTCGTGGTCGACGGAAATGCTCCCTTGAAGGATCGAGTACAGGCGGTACGCCTGCTGGGACGTCTTCCGGATTCTCCGCCAGATGATCAGGACCTGCTGTACGGATTGTTGAATCCGCAAATTCCCGATCAACTTCAGATCGCTGCCGTCGAAGCCCTTGGTCGATCGGCGGACCCGCAGGCGTTTCAAGGCATTCTCCGCGAATGGAAAAGTTTCACTCCGGCCGTTCGCGAGCAGGTACTCGAGACCTTATTGAGGAGCTCGGGCGGGCCCAAGACGCTGCTGGATGCGATTCAGCAGCAGCTACTTCTTTCGCAGGAAGTGTCGTTCACGGCGCAACGACGGCTGCTGGAACATCCCTCTGAAGAAGTGAGGAACGACGCCGGAAACGTTTTCCAAGAACGAGTCGACGCAGACCGAGAAAAAGTGATTCAGACGTATCAACCAAGCTTACAACTGGCGGGGGACTTGAAGCGTGGTCAGCCGCTCTTTGAGAAGCACTGTGCCGCCTGCCACCGACTGGGGGAGATCGGGCACGTGGTCGGTCCCGACCTGGCCATGGTACGAGACAAGGCGCCCGAATGGTTCCTGCCGGCGATCTTCGATCCCAGTCGCGCCGTCGACGCCAAATTTGTCAGCTACGTTGCCGTCACTGACGACGGCAGGGTTCTCAGCGGAATTCTCGGTGAAGAAAGTGGCGAGCGAATGACCCTGATTGGCCAGGATGGAAAACCGCAATCGCTTCTCCGTGGCAACGTCGAGCAGCTCTCCAGCACAGGAAAATCTCTAATGCCCGACGGACTGGAAAAGGTGCTGAAATCGCAAGATGTCGCCGATCTGATCGCCTTCCTCCGTAGTCCCATCGCAACAAAGCCTGCGAACAAGTAATCGAGGTGTTCCCGTGAATCAGCCAAAGACAGGTGACGTCACGTTGAATCGCCGCACGCTGCTCAAAGCCGCGACTGCGGGACTTTCTACCGCAGCGGTCCTGCCTGAATTCGAAGAGATCTCCTGGGCGGAACCGAAGAACCTGCCCTTCATTGTAGCCTATGCAGATCAACTGAGTTATCAACCGGGCGATCCGGTAGCGTTGCACGTCTCCACGAGCGCGCCCGCTTATCGCATTGAAGTCGCGCGAGTCGGCGGAGAGCGGCAGGTCGTCCTGATTCAGGACGGACTAAAAGGAATCGAACAAAGTATTCCTGCCGACGCATCCTCACATGGCTGTCGGTGGCGGGTCAGCCATTCGTTTCCTGTGCCGAAGGAATGGCCATCCGGATACTACCAGGTTCTTCTTCATTCTCAGGAAAAGAACGGCGAGTCGGCGCTGGGGGAGGCGTTCTTTGTTGTTCGGGCCCAGCGTCCAGGACGCACTGCGAACATTCTCCTGCAACTCGCGGCAAATACCTACAACGCTTACAACGCCTGGGGTGGAACGAATCTTTACGGTGGACCAAAGGGAATGGGACGGCGCGTCTCCTTCGACCGGCCCTATTCGGGCTTCACCCCCGGAGACCGGTTTGCAGCCCTTTACAGCGGTTGGCATAAGTGGGAGGAACCGTTCGTCCGATGGGCAGAACGAGCTGGTTACAAAATCGAATATGCCGTGAATTCGGACCTGGAACTTCGTCCTGAAATCCTGGAACCCTACCAGCTCGTACTGAGTGTCGGGCATGACGAGTATTGGTCCGCGGCGATGCGAGACCATCTCGAAGCGTTCATCAAAAGAGGGAGGAACGTTGCCTTCTTTAGCGGCAATACGTGTTTCTGGCAGGTCCGGACCGAAGACCAGGGACGGGCGCTTGTCAGTTGGAAAATGGATTTCGACCAGGATCCGGTTTATCAATCCAAGGATCACCGCTTGCTGACCGGAACCTGGACCAACTCTCTCATCAATCGCCCTGAAAATCAGCTCACCGGTGTCAGCTTTGCGTACGGGGGATACCACCGCTTCTTCGATGTTGGCGGCGAAGGTTGCTACACAGTCCATCGTCCCGATCACTGGCTCTTCGAGGGGACTGGTTTGAAGCGGGACGATCTGCTTGGCAAGAAGAGCCTGATCGTCGGTTATGAATGTGATGGGTGTCTGTTCACCTTGGAAGATGGCCTGCCCGTTCCGACACATGAAGACGGAACGCCAGAATCTTTCGAGATTCTGGGTAGTGCTCCTGCCGCATTGAGTGGGAGGGATAATTCCGTGAAATGGGTTGCAGAGGGACTGTACGGCAAAGACACCGAGAAACGCTTGAGGCAACCGGGATCTGCCGTCCTCGGAATCTATCGCAATGGCGGCACCGTCATCACCACAGGTTGCACGGAATGGGTCCGCGGACTCGAAGGTCACGACCCACAGGTTGAACAAATCACGCGTAACGTCTTCGATCGCTTGTCGAAGCCTACGTGACGCGTGTTTGGTCGCCGGGTAACCGGTCACAGCCTGGGGAGCAGAGACGGGACGTTTTGGCCAGCGAAATGAGCGGTGACGGCTTGGGTGACGAAGTCCAAGGCGCTACGGTTTTGCTGGCGGCAGGTTTCAATGGCGGTAAGCATCGTTTCCACG
>DASZPH010000132.1:0-38491 GCA_035550375.1 Pirellulales bacterium
GCGCCTAGCCCTGAAGGAACCCTTGATGACGGACCGACAATTCGAGATCTTGCCAACGGCTCCGACGGGGTCCGCTGCGGGCGGCTGCGCCGCCCGTGAGGCCGCCACCGTGATACGGCGTACGCTTATTTAAGGGCTAGAGTCAGCGGCGGCGTCCGGAAGCGTCCACGGGAATCGGTTCTGACGGTCTGGCTCGGCCCGATGTCCAAGACGGTGTTTCCCAGGTAATACCGGTCAATGACGCACTCGACGAGCGCGTCGGCCAAGGGTGTGCCGTCATGGTCCAGAACCTGACCTGTGAACACGCAGCCCCGGTCCATCCGGATGGTACCCAGGTCGCAGTCGGCATCGGGAAACACGGAATAGGTGCCACCTGGGACATATTGCCGCGCAAAGCCGTCGGCCTCGATGACCAAATCGAACGAGTGCCGGTACACGGCATCGATCGGGCCCAACCGAAAGCGTCCGTCGACGCCGCTTACACATTCCGCGAGAAGCTTTTCTTCCCAGGTGTTGACCCGCACTCGTGCCCCCCCGACCGCGGTGCCGTCCACATCGACGACCGTGCCCGATAGCGTACCCGGACTGGGGTTTTCGTCCGCACCTGCAGCCGCGGGGAGGAGCTGAAATGCCAGAATCAACAAAGCGCGGCAAGTGCGTTTGGCATGACAAAGCCCAACTCGCCGTAATCGATGCAACATCGCCATGGTGACCATCTCCGCGAGAAGGGTCGGCCCTGGAGTTGGGAGATAGCCCAATTCTCATGCAACTCGTTTAGCGAATCAATAAGTCTCCCGCTCGATTCCCCGGTTGCTGCCACCTGCTAAACGGAGTTACCATCGCGTCATGAGCCGCCGATTCCAGTTCAGCTCTCGTCGCCTGTTTGCCTGCATGTCGGTGCTATGCCTGGCGGCGCTCGTGTTCGGCAACGGGGTTGCCGAAGCTCGTGGGGGAAAGTGCGGCACGCCCGCTCTGATCGGATTCGTGGAGGCCTGGGTGATTTGTGGCGCCGCCTGCGGCTTGTTGCTGGCCAAAACCCGGCGGCTGGCGCGTATGTTGGCATCGTAGTGGGAATCGGCTCGCTCGTCGTTCTTTTTTTGATGGCTGCCGGGTAAAGAACGACCTCTTTGCGTCTGAGAAGTCAACCGTTACTTGCGCGCCCACAAGACGTTGTTCTTAATAGCCTCCGCGTAGTCGGCCGGAGCGAACCCGGGGTGGCGGCTCTCCAACTGCTCTTCTTGCGGAAACGCCGTCTGACCCCGGCCGGCGAACCACTCGGCTGCCAATTCAAAGGCCGTGCCGTCGAGTGCCGCGGCGCGTTGGCTCGCTTCTTGGTACTGCTCAGCGCCGAAGCCCGGAGCACGATTCGCCAGCAAGTCGACGGCGTGGCTCTCTTCTGCAGGACCGCGTTCCCATTTGACACGTAGTGCGGCGCTCAGCAGTTCTCTGGGGGGCGGTGCCATAGCCTCTTCTTTTTTCTTTGGCCCCAAAGCGGTGACCCTGGCCGGCTGCACAACTGATAGCAGCCCAACCTATCAGCAAGGTATCGCTAACCACAATCTTGCCCTGATAGCTGAGGAATGGCTATACTACCGATCAACGAATGCCGATGGGTTGAGCGTAACTTTTCGCCGAATCGGCCAAGATTCTGACGTCGGGCAATGAATAGAAGGGTGTGCAATCGCGGGCTCCGGGGTTAGTCCAAGGAACGGCCACAAACAGGAGAAAACGCCGTGCTGAAGCTGGTTTCCGACCGTCGGACGGGTGCTTGTGATGGTTCGAGCCGCCGAGACTTCCTCAAGGTGGGTGCCCTCGGTGCCAGCGGTCTGACGCTGCCGGGCCTGCTGGCGGCTCGTGCCAACGCGGCGGCCGCGGGACACACGGTCCGCGACACGTCGGTGGTCTGGCTGTGGCTGGGGGGCGGACCGACACACATCGAAACTTTCGACCCCAAGATGAGCGCCCCGGCCGAGGTACGGAGCATCACGGGCGAAATCGCGACGGCGCTGCCCGGAGTCACGTTCGGAAGCACCTTTCCGAAGCTGGCGAAGATCGCCGACAAGCTGGCCGTGGTTCGCTCGTTCGCCCACGACAACAGCGGCCACGGCGGTGGAACACACTGGGTGATGACCGGCTACGACTTCCGCGCGGCCGACAACGGCGAGCCGCAGGTCCGGCCCGGCATCGGCACCATCGTGGCCCGCGTGCGCGGCACGAACCATCCGGTCACCGGCATGCCCACCTACGTGCGGCTGGGCGGCATCTATGGCGATGGTCCAGCGTTTCTCGGCACACCCTTTGCGCCGTTCGATCCCGGAGGCGAAGCCCAGCAGAACATGACGCTACGAGTGCAGCACGACCGGCTGGGCGAGCGCCGCACGCTTCTCAAGGGGCTCGACAAGCTGAAAAAGCAGGCCGACACCAACCCGCTTATGGCGGGGCTCGACCAGTTCGAGCAGCAGGCGTTCAACCTCGTGCTCAACAAGGCGCCGGAGGCCTTCGATCTCGACAAGGAAGACCCGCGGCTGGTGGAACAGTACGGGCAAGACAACCAGAGTCTCGGCCGCCGGCTGTTGCAGGCCCGGCGGTTGTGCGAGGCGGGCTGCGGCTTTGTGACCATCCACTACGGCGGCTGGGACATGCACGGGGCGATCAAGCCGTCGATGGAGCAACTCAGCCCGGCCTTGGACCACGGCGTCGCCACGTTCATCGAAGACTGCGCCCAGCGCGGACTGAGCGAAAAGATTCTGCTCGTGATCACGGGCGAATTCGGCCGCACGCCACGGATCAACGGCGGCGCCGGGCGAGACCACTGGGCTCCCTTGAGCATGCTGGCCTTGGCGGGAGGCGGCCTGCGGATGGGACAAGTCATCGGTGAATCGGCCCCCAAGCTCGACGTGCCCAAGTCCGTCCCCGTCACCCCCCAAGACCTGATGGCGACCGTGTTCGACGTGCTCGGACTCGACCGCCGCGTACAGTTCGTCAACCAGGCCGGCCGGCCGGTGTACATGATCGAGAACGGCCAGCCGATTCCCGAGTTGGTCTAGCCGCGGGTCGCCTGAGTTTGGCGGCCGGTTATGCGACGCGGAGTCCGACTGGAGCGGCAAGACCGCGGCGGATCGCCGTGCTTGCCGACCGGACTTCGACCGCCCTCGCCTTCGCCGGACAAGGTATTTTCCCGCCCTGGCTTCCTACCACGATGAGGAGTGCCTGGCGCGCTAAGTGCGGTACCCGAGCAAATGGGGCCGGGACAGGGTGACGCATGATTCGACGGACGGATTGCACGAAGGGCGAAAAAAGGTGGATCCTTATTCCCCAGGTCGAGCACGCCCGGCTCGCGGGCAGGCTGGCGGAGTCGTGGGCGGCGCTTCGTTCTGTTGAGCCGCACGACCAGGTCGTGGCGGCGATCCACCACCACGACGACGGCTGGTCGGCCTGGGAGGTGGCGCCGAAGGTCGACTCCCACGCGGGGCACCCGCTCGACTTCACCGAGACGCCGCTCACCGATTCGCTGGCGATTTGGCGCGACTCGATCCAGGCAGGTGCGAACCTCGGCGTGCTGGCCGGCTACCTGGTAAGTGGGCACTTCTCGGCGCTTCTGGAACGCTTCTCACAGCGCTGGAAATCCGATCCGACGCTCACCGCGCTTGCCCAGGCGTTTCTCACCGAGCAGCAAGAGGAGAGACAAAAGTGGCTGGCGATGCTGCAAAGCGCCGGCGGGGCTGACAGGCAGATGGCCGACCGGGCCGTCGCCTGGCTGCAGATGTTCGACGCCATGAGCCTCTGGCTCTGCTGTGGCAAGCGCGATCAGGCGGAGAGGTTTCTGACGCCAGAGGGCGGACAGGTGACGATGCGTCCCGTGAGCGGGCCCTACGAGATCGAAGTTTCTCCTTGGCCCTGCCTCGCGGCAGCCGTGGAACTCGAGGTACCGGGCCGCTCAATCGCCTCTCAGCAGTACGCCAGCCCCGCCGACCTCGTCACTGCCCCTGCACAACCGGTCACCCTGCGATGGTTCCTTAGGCCGGGGCATTGTCGGCCTGGATCACCAGCCCCGACAACTCCGCTTTAGCTTTGCAGAGCACTAAGCTCAAAGAGCTTCTCCCAACCTTGCCCTTCTTCGTCTGCTCAGCGAAAATCGAGTTCGCGTGGCATCCGGATCTTAGACCTGAGCGAAGTGGAGGAATTGTTTGTTGGTTACTGACCTCGCCCAGCGGCACGAGTTGGTCAGCGATCTGTTTGAACTGCCCAAGACGAAGTCAGGGTGGGACAAATATCGGCTGAGCGAAGATCAAATCGCCCAATATCGGCGTGACGGATATGTGTCTGGGGTGCGTCTGCTCGACGACGAGCAGGTCGATCGTTTGCGGGCCGAGCTGCACGAACTGACGAGCCCCGCTCATCCGGGCAACCATCTGTTCTACGAATTCAACTCCAACGAATCGGTCGACCAGAGCCGCGTGTTGTTTCACGCCTTGGGCGCGTGGCGGATCGCCCCCGGATTCCACGATCTGCTCTGGAACCCGGCGTTTACGATGCCCGCCTCGCAGCTTCTTGAGGGAGCGGTGCGGTTCTGGCACGATCAGTTGTTTTGTAAGCCGGCCCAGCACGGGGGCGTGGTGGCCTGGCATCAAGACTACTCGTACTGGACGCGCACGCAGCCGATGGCCCATCTCACCTGCTGGATCGCGCTCGACGACGCGACGCGCGACAACGGATGCCTGCAATATATTCCCGGCAGCCACCGTTGGCCCTTGTTGCCCGTCACCGGGCTGGCCGGCGACATGGACGCCATTCAGACCGTGCTCAACGAAGAGCAACAGGCGGCCTTCAAGCCGGTGGCGATTGAGCTGGAGCGAGGCCAAGCGTCGTTTCACCACCCGTTGATGGTTCATGGATCGTACGAAAACCGGACCGACGGCCCGCGCCGGGCGACGGTGATCAATTGTGTCCGCGACGGTGTCTGCTCCGCCTCGAATGAGGTTTTGCTGGAGGGCGTGCCCGTGGTGCCGGCGGGGCAACCGATGGGAGGAACGTTTTTTCCCCTTCTGTTCGATCCGGCCTCCGTGCGTTAAGAGCAAAACAACGAAGTCCCAATTCCTGGTTCATCCTCTATGTGGCCTGACGCCGAACAGACCCAGGAGTTGCTCTCGCAGGCCCGAACGGGCCAGGCGGCCGCAATCGGCGAGCTGCTCGATCGGCATCGCGATGCGCTGAAACGCATGGTGGCCTTGCGGATGGACCGCGTGTTGCAGCAGCGAGTGGACGCCAGCGACATCGTGCAAGAGGCGCTCATCGAGGCGAATCGACGGCTCTCGGAATATCTCAAGGACCCCCAGCTTCCCTTTCGTCTCTGGCTGCACCAGATCGCCCGCGACCGGTTGATCGACGCCCACCGCCGGCACCGCGTGGCGGCACGCCGCAGCCTCGATCGCGAGCAGCCGCTTGCTGCCCGCGCGACGCTCGATCATTCGACGATGGACCTTGCCGCGCAGCTTTGCGACCGCGAGCTGACGCCCGCCGCGGCCGCCACACGACATGAACTCGAGCGCCGCTTTCAAGCCGCCTTGGAAGAGCTGGAGGAAAACGACCGCGAAGTCATTCTGCTCAGGCATTTTGAGCAGCTCTCGAACCAGGAGACCGCCCAGGCCCTGGGTTTGACCGAACCGGCCGCCGGCATGCGCTATTTAAGGGCCGTGCGCCGGCTGCGGGCCTTGCTCCAGGAAAACCCCAATCGATCGTCTGCCGATGAGTGAGCCGACCACACCACGCTACCTGGCGATCAAAGCCGTGATGATGCCGCGCGACACCAACCACCACGGCACCATCTTCGGCGGCGTGCTCTTGAGCCACATCGATCAGGCCGGGGCGGTCGGCGCGATCCACGAAATTCGCAAGGCGGGCTGGCCCGACCGGCTGATCGTGACCGTGGCGCTGAATCGCGTCGAGTTTCATCAGCCCGTATACGTCGGCGACCTGGTCAGTTTCTGGACGAGCCTGTTGCGCGTGGGACGAACTTCGATTACGGTACATGTCGAGGTCGAGGCCGATCGCGACGGACAACCGGTGAAGCTCACGGAGGCCGAGGTGGTTTATGTCGCCGTCGAAGCGATCGGCGACGAGCGCCGCCCCGTGCCGATCCGTGGTTAAAGTGTCCCCCGGCGCTCCGCGACGGGGAAGGGCGGTCGCCGCAGGCGGCAGGTGTGACCTGCGCATTCGAATGCTGCTTGCCCTGTGCTACAATCCCGCTGTGAGAATCCGGACCTCAGCCGTTACGAATTCGGGAAAACCATTTGAGGATGATTCTGCAAAATGAGCATTCGCTTGGGGCTTTCCGCGATTCTCGCACTCCTTGCCGTGGGTGCGGAGGCCGGCACGGTCGTCCGGTTCACTGGGCGCGTTGTCGACGCGACCGGAAACTCCGTCGCAGAAGCGCGCGTTGCCGAATTCTGGTTCGCCGAGCAATCAGCACCTCTGCAGCCGGCGCGGCCGACTCTGTCGGATAGTGACGGCCGATTCTCGCTCGAAGTCGACCTGCACGGCGAAGACGCGATCGTCATGGCGATGGACCATGCGGGAACGCTGGGGGGCGTGGCGACGGTATCGGCCACGTTGCCACCCGAACCGATCGAGATCGTGTTGCAGCCTCTGGCGGAAGTCCGCTTTCGGTACGTCTCGGAGGAGTCGGACCGATCGCTTAACGAGACCTACGCCACTGTGTCGGTCGGTGACAAGAAAACCCGCGTGGCGGGTGGCCGTTCGAGGGACGCGGGGTTTGCGATGAAGCTGCCGCCGGGACGGTACACCATCCACCTGAGCGAAGCTCGTCACGACGGAGTCGCGCGCGAATTCACGCTTGACCCCGGAAAGGATACGGACCTCGGCGAAATCCGATTAAGACCGTCCAGGTTAACCCGGCTGATCGGCAAACCGGCTCCAGCGTGGCATATCACCGACGCGCGTGGCGTATCGAAAGAGGTCCAGCCCGCCGATTTCAAAGGGAAGTGGGTGGTTCTCGAATTCTGGGGATACGGGTGCCCGGCGTGTATCGTCCGAGGACTGCCCGGTTGGATCGATTTCGTCGACACCCATGCGGCGGACAGCGACAGGTTCGTCGTCCTGGCGGTCCACGACCCACAGGCCACCGACTTCGCGGCGCTCGACGAGAAACTGCAGCCGATCGTTCGTCGCACGTGGCACGGACGGTCGATACCATTCCCAATCCTATTGGATAAATCGGGCCGGATGGTCGAGGACTACGGCGTCGAGCGGTGGCCGACTGCCGTGCTGATCGACCCCGAAGGGCGGGTGGTCGATGTCCCGTGGAAACCATTCGTTCTCGGAAGCTGGGCGTGCGAGGACTTTCTGGCTTCGAAATTGACGCGGCTTCCCGCTGCGACGCGGATCGCATCCGCGCTCGACCGCCGCCTTTCGATCGCCGTTGAGGAAGGGGAGCCCCTTATCGACACGCTGGACTTTTACAGCAAGGTAGGTCGGATCGCGGTTCGACTCGATCCGTCTGAGTTGGAGGCGGCGGGCATCGACGAGAAGGTTCCCGTACCATTGACGCTCGGCGGTTCGCTCACCCTTCGGGCCTGGCTGAACCTGACGCTCGAGCCCTTCAGCCTGACTTACGTCGCGGACGGCGACGGACTGCGGATCGTGCGCGGTTCGCCCGATAACGTTCACTTATCGCGGCCTTCTCCTCGACAGGAGGAGGAAAACGAGTTTGTGGGCGAGGGCCTCCAGCGGAAAGTGACACTCGATTTCCAGGACGAATCATTGAGACAAGTCATCGCGAAGCTTGAGGCTGAGACTGGCCACGATTTCGTGCTCGATCCGGCGTGTCGCCGCTCGGGAACGATCGACCTAGACGTTCGGGTGACTGGGTCGGCTGTCGACGAGCCGCTCTCGTCGGCTCTCACAGGCCTCCTCGCTCCCGCTGGGCTCACGTTTGTCGTCCGCAATGAGGTCATCGTGCTGACGAGCCGCCATTGAGGCTGCGGTTGTTGCCGCGGTCAAATCGACCGACATGCGGTAATTGTTTGCTGGGAACGCGTTCAGGGTGAATCTACGCAAAAGCCTCTTTCGGTCCGAGTAACCTGGAACAAAATCGTCTGGTTCCCGAAAACGTGGCTTGTAGGCTTTCCTCATGGATGTCAGACCTGCAAAATGGACATGCTTTGGAGGTAATCAAGTGAAGCAGCCGGTTCTCGCCGCAATCTACGTGTTGATGGCCTATGCGCCATGTCTGGCCGTCCCCATCGAAAATCCAACGCAGGTGGAGCTCAACGGTCACACGTTCACGCTTCCGGCCGGCTTCGAAATCGAAATTGCCGCGATGGCGCCGCTCGTCGAGCGACCGATTACGGCCGACTTCGATGAGCAGGGCCGGCTCTATGTGTCGGATTCGTCGGGTTCCAACGACAACGTGCAGAAACAGCTTGAGGAGAAACCGCACCGCGTCGTGCGCTTGGAAGACACCGACGGCGACGGGCGTTTCGACCGCAGCACGGTATTCGCCGACAAGTTGATGTTCCCCGAGGGGACGATGTGGTACGACGGTTCGCTGTATGTCGCCGCCCCGCCCAGTATCTGGAAGCTGACCGACACCGATGGCGACGGCGTGGCCGACGAGCGCCAAGAATTCTTCCAGGGCAAGACGCTCACCGGCTGCGCCAACGACCTGCATGGGCCTTATTTGGGGCCGGATGGTTGGATCTATTGGTGCAAAGGGGCATTTGCCGAGCAAACCTACGAGCGCGACGGCCGCCCCCCGCTGGTCACGAAGGCATCCCATATCTTTCGCTGCCGCCCCGACGGCTCGCAGATCGAGCCGGTGATGACGGGCGGCATGGACAACCCCGTGGACGTGGTCTTCACGCCGGGGGGCGAACGCATCTTCACCACGACGTTTCTGGTTCATCCTGGCGGCGGACTGCGCGACGGACTGATTCACGCCGTCTACGGGGGCGTTTATGGCAAGGTTCACGCGGTGCTCGACGGCCATCCGCGCACCAGCCCCGACGTGATGCCCGTGCTCAGCCACCTCGGCCCGGCCGCCCCCTGCGGATTGACGCGATACGAATCGGACGTCTTCGGCAAGGAATACCAGGACAACCTGTTTGCCTCGCTGTTCAACATGCAGAAGGTCACGCGGCACATCCTCACACCGGACGGAGCCACGTTCGCTTCGCGCGACGAAGATTTTGTGGTGTCGAGCAATCGCGACTTCCACCCCACCGACGTGCTGGAAGACGCCGACGGCAGCCTGCTCATCGTCGACACCGGCGGGTGGTACAAGCTTTGTTGCCCGACCTCGCAGCTCGTGAAGGCCGACGTCTTGGGTGCGGTCTATCGCGTTCGTCGCGCTCGTGCTGAGCGGGTTGACGATCCGCGAGGGCTCACGCTGAAGTGGCCGGATGCTTCGATCACCGACCTCGCGAATCGCCTTGCCGATCGGCGTCCCGCGGTCCAGCGCCGCACCATGCACGAGCTTGCCAAGCGCGGAGCGGATGCGGTGAACCCCCTCAAGCAAATCCTGGCGTCGACGCTGCGGGCCCCTGCCCCTCGCCAGACGGTTGCGGCCGTTTGGACCCTGGGCCGAATCGGCGACGCGCGCTCGCGACAAAGTCTGCTCGCCGCCTTGCGGCACCCGGACGAGACCGTGCGGCAAGCGGCCATCCACTCGCTGAGCGTACTGGGGGCGCCCGAGGCGCTGCCGGCCTTGTTCGAGCTGCTGGATAGCGAATCTGCACAGAATCGACGGGCCGCCGCCGAAGCGATCGGACGGTTGGGAAAGGAAACGTCGGTTGGCCGTTTGCTCGCGGCGATTGACGAGCTGGCACCGGCGAGCAGCGGCACTTCTGCCGAGCGAACTCTCGAACACTCGTTGATTTATGCTCTCATCGAGACGGGTGACTCGAAAGCCACGGCCCAAGGCTTGACGAGCCGCAACCCCGTCGTGCAGCGGGCCGCACTCGTGGCGCTCGATCAGATGCCCGACGGCGGACCGGCCGCGGCGACCGTCACCCCTTTCCTTGCGGCAAGCGACAGCGAGCTGCGCCGGGCCGCGGGCTGGATCGTCGGCCGCCACCCCGAATGGGCCGACGCCCTGGCGGACTACCTGGCGAAACGTCTCGGCGACGCGGCCCTGTCGGCCGACGATCGCGAGGAACTGGCCAACCAGCTAGGCGTGTTCGCCAGCTCGACGACCATCCAGGAGCTGCTGGCCGCGAGGCTGAGCGATCGCGACGCGAGCACCGAAGAGCGCCGCGTCGTTCTGGCGGCGCTGGCCCGCTCCGGGTTGAAGGAGATTCCCCCGGCGTGGATTGTCGGAATGGCTCAAATCGTGGGCTCCGCCGATCCGGCGCTCCGCGGTGACGCGGTCGCGACGATCCGCGCGTTGCCTATCGCCAAAGCGGCGGCCGGCCCGTTGGTCGACGCCTTGAGTCCTTGGGCGATGAACGAGACCCTCGACGAGGCCGACCGCCTTGCGCTGCTGGCGGCCGTGCCGGGCGGCCTTGATTCGGTGCCGCCGGCAACTTTCGACCTGCTCCTGGCCCAAATCGACCCGGGCAAGGCCGTCGCCGTTCGCGCTGCCGCGGTGGAGGCTCTGTCGAAGGCGAAGCTTACGGCCGACCAGCTTGCGTCGCTAGCGATGCGGCTGCCGTCCGCCGGTCCCCTCGAGGTGGATCGGCTGCTGTCGGCTTTCGAGCAATCGACGGATGCCGAGATCGGCCTGAAACTGGTGGCCGCTCTCAACGATCCTGGCCTGCTCCCGCTGCTGCGCGTGGAAACGCTCAAACCGCGTCTCGCCAAATATCCGGCGGACGTGCAGACCGAGGCGGAGCGACTTTACGCCCGGTTGACGGCCGGAATCGCCGCCCAGCGCGCCAAACTTGAAGAGCTGGCGGAATCGCTGCCGCCAGGAGACGTGCGGCGCGGCCAGGCCATCTTTAACAGCACGAAAGCGGCCTGCGTTACCTGCCACACGATCGGCTACCTGGGCGGCCGCCTGGGGCCTGACTTGACCCGCGTCGGGCAGATCCGCAATTCTCGCGACCTCCTGGAATCAATCGTGTTGCCCAGCGCCAGTTTCGTCCGCAGCTATGAGCCGGTCACCGTCGTCACGGTCGCCGGCCTCACGCACAACGGTCTCCTGCGTAAGGACGCGGCCGATGAGGTCGTGCTCGTGAAAAGCCCCACCGAAGAAATTCACATCGCGCGAGAGGACGTCGAGGAGATGCGTCCCGGGGCCGTGTCGATTATGCCCCAAGGTCTCGACAAGCAACTCACCGCCCAGGAACTGGCGGATCTCGTTGCCTTCTTGCAAGGCTGCAAGTGACCGCCAGCTAAGAGCCTACCTTGGCTTGCACACTGGCAGCACGCCTACACCAACCCGAACCGTAAGGGAGCGTCACGACATGACTGCCCTCTTACGCTTCGGGTTGGTGTCGGTGCAGTCTCCGCCGACGCTACAAGGCCGGCAAGTAATTGGGGCTGCAAGTCTACGATCGCCGTACTCCGCCGTTCGTTGGCCCGTCTTACCCTCCCTTTTCGCGCTCGCGCAGCGCCTCGACAATCATGCGGGCAGCTTGCTCTACCGAGAAGGCCGACGTGTTGATAACCAGGTCGTAATCGTGCGGATCACCGACGTTGCGGTGGAAGTAGTCTTTCACGAACCCTTCGCGGTGGGCGTCGTTGCTCTTCACGTGCTCAATCGCCGCAACCTTTCCCATCCCCATCCGCTTGCAGATCCGCTCGGTGCGATCGTTGAGCGCGGCCACCAGGCGAACGCGCAGCGACATCTTCGGCGGCACGATCATCGTGGAACCACGCCCCACGATCACGCAATGGCCGTGCGAGGCCAGGGCGAGAATCGTTTCCGCCAGGTGGCGCGCATAGCTGGCCCCGCTCATCGTCGACACGCCGCTCAGCGCTTCCAGGATCTCCACGAGCCAGTGCGATCGTTTCTCGTCAAGCGTTTCCAGCAGTTCGCTACGCAGGCCCGATTGTTCGGCGATTTGTTCCAGCAACTCGCGATCGTATACGGGCCAGCCGAGCAGGCGGCCCACTTCGCGCGCTACGGCCGCCCCTCCCGCTCCGCTCTCGCGGCTGATCGTGATCGTGCAGGCGGATGAGGCACATTTCTTCTGCGGCGGGGCAACCTCAAACTTCTCGCCAGGATGTGCGCGGCGCCAATGCTCTCGCGCCCGCAGAACGGCCTCGCCCATCAGCTCGGATGTTGTTTTGATGGCCATGGTAAAACTCCCTCATAAATCAGGTGCGATTTGCGGCTCCCAGTTACTCTGACGCACGATCAATGCCGCTGCGCGCAATTCGCTAGGACGGCTTTGTTCGCGTGTTCGAGGGCCGGATTTCGCGGTCTTGGCTTGTGGCAGGGCACCCGTCCTCGGGAAGCCGCGAAAAATCCGTGCTGAGTCGCGTGCCAGAACGCACACCTTAGCGCGCCTTTTCGTTTGCCGTCGAGTCGCTGCGACCGGCGAAGCGAGCGCTGACGAGCTCCAGCATCTGGCGGGTGACCTCGTCCTGCCGCTCGCGCTGCTCGAGCGCCGCCAGAGATTGGGCCATGCGTTCGGTATTTCGGGTCGCTCCGTCCATGGCCACCAGCCGGCTGGCCTGCTCGCTGGCGTACGACTCAGCCGCCACGCGGTAGAGGCTGATCAGGGCAAACTCGGCGACCAGGCCGCGCACCAGGCTCGAGGCCGAGAGATACCGGTGATAGCGCCGCGGATCGAGGGGCGCCGCGACTTCGAGCGAGGCCGCGTCGAGCGGCAGAAGTTGTTCCTCCGCGGGCTTCTGCTCGGTGACGGATTGGTAGCGGCTGTAGACCACCCTTAGCGTTCCAAGCTGGCCGGCCGCCAGCCGCTCGCTCGCCAACCGGGCGAGCCGTTTGACCAGGTCGCGCACGCCTGGCAGCGTCGTTGCGGCGGTTTCGATCCGATCGGGAACGATCCCGCGGTTGGCCAAAGGCCGGCGACCACGCTGGCCGACCAGCACCAGATAGGGGCGGTTCACCGGGCACCATTCGCCCCAGCGCCGCTCGACGAGCGAAAGTACGTTCTGATTGAACGATCCACACAGGGGTTGCTCGCTGGTCATGACGACCACGGTCGAGCGGTGGCCGTCGGGAAACGACAGGTCGACCTCAGGCACGTCGCGAACCAGCGCCGCCAGGCTGCGGCGCACAACCTCCTCATAACTACGCGAGGCGGCTAGCGCTCGCTGGGCGCTTTGGATGCGGCCGGCTGCGATGGCGCGCATGGCGCTCACGATGTCGTGAATCGTGTCCACCGCTTGACGACGGCGCCTGGTCTGTTCCAGCGACAAGGGAATGGCTCCTTCGATGCGTTGGCGTTCAGCCCGTGTCCGGTGCCTTCGTGTAAGGAGACGAACAAGCTTCGATGGCGGTTCGCAGGCTCCGCTCATCGTCGGAGCTCAACACGTCGTCACGCTCAATCCGGTCCAGGAGCGGCGCGTCGGCCTCGCTCAACCGGGCACACAACTGCTCGAGAAAATCCGTCGTCCGCTCCAGTGGCAGCCGATCGACCGCCCCTTCCCGGATGGCAAACAGGGCCGCGGCCTCGAGCCCCACCCTCCACGGTTTCAGACGCGGCTGCTTAAAGCATTCTCGTAGCTGGCGTCCCCGCCGCAGCCGGTGCCGGGTCTCGGGCTCGAGCTCGGCCCCGAAGCGCGTGAATGTTTCCAGTTCGTGCAGTTGCGCGTAGAGCAGTCGCAAGTCGCCAGCCAGCTTCCGCAGGACGGGCGGCTGGGCCTTGCCGCCGACGCGTGACACGCTCAGCCCCACGTCGACCGCCGGCCGCTGTCCCTCGTTGAACAGCCGCGTGTCGAGATAGAGCTGACCGTCGGTGATGGAAATCAGGTTGGTCGGAATGAATCCGGAGATGTGGCCGGCCTGGGTCGATGCGATGGGCAGGGCGGTCAAGCTGCCGCCCCCCAGCCGGTCGTGCAGATGCGTGGCGCGCTCGAGAAGCCGTGCGTGCAGATAGAACACGTCGGGCGGGTAGGCCTCGCGTCCCGGCGGCCGTCCCAAGAGCAACGAGACACGCCGGTAGGCGTCGGCGTGCTTGGTGAGGTCGTCGTAGACGACGAGCACGTCGCGTCCCTGGTGCATGAAGTACTCGCCGATCGTGCAGGCCGTGTAGGGAGCCAGGTATTGATGCCCCGGCGGAGAGTCGGCGTCGGCGACGACCACCACGCACTGGGCCAACGCCTCGTGTTGCTTGAGGACGTTGATGACTTCCGTGACGGCCGTTTTACGCTGGCCGATCGCAGCATAGACGCATAGCACATCGCCTCCGCGTTGGGCCAGGATGGCGTCGATGGCCAGAGCCGTTTTGCCGGTGGCACGGTCCCCCAGGATCAGCTCGCGCTGGCCGCGGCCCAGCGGCAGCAAGGCGTCGATGATCTTGATGCCGGTGTGCAAGGGGCGCGAGACGGGCAGGCGGTCGGCCACCCCCGGCGCTTCGCGGTTGACCGGCCAAAGCCCCTTGTCTGGGGGCGGCGGCGGGCCTCCGTCTAGCGGCCGGCCCAACGAGTCGACCACGCGGCCCAGCAACGCCTCGCCGACCGCGACGCTGGCCACGCGCCCCGTGGGGCGCAGCTCGTCGCCGGCCGACACCTGCTGACACGGGTCGAGGAACAAGGCGCCGATCTCGCGCGCCTGGATGTCGAAGGCCAGCGCGGTCAGCCCGTTTGCGTGAGCCAGCAATTCGCCGTAGCGGGTCGAAGGGGCGCCTCGCAAATACGCCACGCCGTCGCCCACTCGCGTAATCCAACCGACCTCCTGGCGGCGGACCCGCCATTGCGCCTCGGCCAGCCGTGCACGCACGCTTGCCAGCAGGTCGCTGGCCGCTTCAGGCATGGGCCACCTCCTGCCTCTCTTCCCGGCCGATTTCTTCCAGCGGCCCGCCGAGCGAGGCGTCCCAGATGTTGCCGCCGAGACGCAACGAAACCCCGCTGACGAGCTCGGGTTTGAGCCTTGTTTCGAGCGTAATACCCTGGCCTAGGAGCGTACTAACCGCGGCGGTGATTTGATCGAGGCTCTGCCGGTCTAGCTCCTGGGCGGTTTCGATCACCGCGGGTTCGTCTGCCGTCCAGCCGGTTAGCAGCCGCTGCCGCTCGTCGGCGGAGACCGCTTGCAACGACTCGACCAGCCGGGCAACGAGTTGCCGGTGCAACGTCCTATCCGCGGATTGCTTCAAGAATCGCTCAGCCAGACCTGCGGCAAGCCGCACGAGCTCCCGGCGCACCGCAGCCTGCCCTTCCTCCCGCTCGCGCGCGAGCTGCCGGCGCAAGTCGTCGGCCTGCTCCTGGGCGCGTCGCCGGGCTTCGTCCAACAATCGTTGCCCCTCCGCGTCGGCCTGGCGATGCGCCTCGCGCACCAGGTCTTCGCGGCGGCGTTCGGCCTCGGCGCGTTCGGCTTCGAGCCGCGCCTGCAGCGCCTCGGCGTCGTGCTTGGCGCGATCGGCCTCGGCCTGCGCCTGCTCGGTCGCCAACCGGCGGCGGTCGATCGCCTCGTGCAACGGCCGATAAAGCAGCCGTTGCAGCACGAAGGCCACCACCACGAAATTGAAAATCTGGAACAGAAAAGTCCAGAAATGTATGTTCATGGCGTGAAGAACTTCGAAAACGGGTTGGCGAACAGGATGATTAGCGCGATCACGAGGCAGTAGATCGCCAGCGACTCGATCATGGCCAGGCCGACGAACAGCGCCCGGCTGATGCGGTCGGAGGCATCAGGCTGCCGGGCGATGGCATCCAGCGCCGAGATGATGGCACGGCTTTGGCCGATGGCCGGTCCGATCGAGCCGAGCGTGGTCGTGAGCGCGGCCAACAGCATGGCCACCAACACAAAAATCGTATGCTTGTCCATAAGGGTTCCCTCAGCTAGGGGCCTTCTCGGCGCGCACGGCGGCGCTCAAGTAGACCACGGTCAACACGGAAAAAATGTAGGCCTGAACGATGCCGGTCAGCACGACCAGCATCATCATGGGCACCGGCACCAGCAGTCCCGCCATCGAAAGGAGCACGGCAATCACCAGTTCTTCGCTCATAACGTTGCCGAAAAGGCGAACCGCAAGCGCCAGGGTGCGCGAGAACTCGGTGATCACTTCGACCGGCAAGAGCAGCGGCGAGGGTTTTAGATAGTGACGCAGGTAGCCCGCCAGGCCGCGCGCCCGAATGCCGTAAAAAGGGACCGCCAGAAAAACCACGACCGCCAGGGCCGCCGTGGTCGATAGATCGGCCGTCGGCGCCCGCATGCCCGGCAAGAGCCCCAGCAGGTTGGCCACGCCGATGAACAGCGCCAGCGTGACGACTAGCGGCGTGTAAGGCCGCGGATCGCCGGCCGACATGTCGCGCATGATCGCTTCGAGGTGCTCGATCAGGAACTCCGCCGCCACCTGCCAGTCGCTCAGCCGCCGGGCCATCAGAACGTGCACCACCGACGCCAGTCCGATCAGGATGGCCGACACGACCAGCGAGTAGAGCATCGTCGTGGTTACTTCGATCGGGCCGATCCGAAAGACGATCTGCCGAAAGAACTCGTTGTTATCCATGGCTGATGGCCGCCTGCGGAATTCTCATTCGGTAAGCGATGCTGCCGCGGGCCGCCGCAAAGCCGGCCAGCGCGGCCAGCGCCGTCTCAGGACCGGACCTGGCCAACGCCAGGAAAATCGACCCGACCACGGCGAGTCTCAGCAGCGAACCCAGTCCGAACCAAAGGAGCGGCTGGGCGCGCCGGGAGGCCAGGCCGATGGCCAGCCAAAGGCCGGCGCAGTAGAGGCAAGCAATCGCCGCGCCGACCAGCGATGCCGGAAACCAGGTCATCCCTCCAACTCCTTCCGCACATGTCGCCAAGCGCTGATGCAGCCGAGGGCGACGCCGATCATCAACAGCGGCAACGTCCAGAAAATTCCGCTCGCGAACCGCTGATCAAGCCAATGGCCGACCAGCGCGCCGGCGACCGTCGGAATCGCCACCATCCAGCCGACCGCACCAACCGTTGCCAGCCCCTGCCAGAAACGTTCGGCGCGCGTCCGCCCCGCGCGCCGGGCTTGACGCTCGATCTCTCGCAGGAAGGGCTCGTCCCCGTTGGCCGGCTCGTTCATTTTTTGCGCTCCAGTTTGCCAATCTGCCGGGCCAACGAAGCTTCCAACTGGGCGAAGGCCGAACCCGCCAGATGCTCTTGAGCGCGTCGCTCGGCAAGCAACGCGGCGGCCTTGCCGGCCACCTCGTCCAGTCGGGGCGACGTGAACGCCTCGCGGCTGACAATCGACGCGCGTCCCTTCTCCACCAGCAGCACTCCGCCGTCGACCGCCGCGTACTCCTCTTTCCCGGCAGCAGACCGATAGATGAGGACGCAGGGGGCCAGGACCGTGAAAAACGGCGCGTGGTTCGGCCAGATTCCGAAGCGGCCGCTGGCGTCGGCCGCTTCCAGGCTTGAGATCGCCAGCCTGGCGACGACTCCGTCGGGGACGAGAATCTCGAAGTCGAGCTGGTCCGCGGTCATTGCAGCACCTCGCCGATGCCGCCGATCATGTAGAGCCCGTTCTCGTCGACCGCGTCGCAGCGGCCGTCGAGGATCGCCTGGCAGCCGGCGACGGTGTCGCCCCGCGGAACGTGCCGTCCCGGCTGCCCCGTGAAGGCTTCGGTGACGAACAGCGGCTGAGAAAGGAACCGCTGCAGCCGGCGCGCCCGGCGCACGGTGAGCTGGTCGTCGGCCGACAGTTCGTCGAGGCCCAGCATGGAGATGATGTCCTCGAGCTCCGCGTAGCGTTCCAGGGCACGCGTCACCCGCAGTGCCACGTCGTAGTGCTGTTGGCCGACGTAAACGGGATCGAGCAGTCGCGACGCCGAGGCGAGTGGGTCAATCGCCGGATACAGGCCTTGAGCAGCCAAACTGCGCGAGAGAACGATGCTCGTATCGAGATGAGCGAACGCCTGCACCACCGCAGGATCGGTAAGATCGTCGGCGGGCACATAGACCGCCTGCACCGACGTGATCGAGGCGCCGGCCACCGACGCGATGCGCTCTTCCAGGACTGCGAGGTCGTCGGCCAACGTCGGCTGATAACCGACCTCCGAAGGGAGACGGCCCAGCAAACCCGATACTTCCGAGCCGGCCTGCACGTAGCGAAAGATGTTGTCGATCAGCAACAGCACTTCGGTTTTGCGCACGTCGCGAAAATACTCGGCCATCGTCAGCGCCGAGAGGGCCACGCGAAAACGGCTGCCGGGCGCGTCGTTCATTTGGCCGAAGAGCAAGATCGCCTTGTCGAGCGTCCCGGTCTGCTGCATTTCCAGCCAGAGGTCATTTCCTTCGCGCGTCCGCTCGCCGACGCCCGCGAAGACGGCGATTCCGCCGTTTCGTCGGCTCATGCCGTGGATCAACTCTTGCAAGAGGATGGTTTTCCCCACCCCCGCTCCCCCGATTAGGCCTGCTTTGCCGCCGCGTGCCAGGGGGGCCAAGAGATCGATTACCTTGATGCCCGTCTCGAGAAACTCCACGCCCCGCGTCTGGTCGACCAGCGCGGGGGCCGGCCGATGGATCGCCCAGCGTTCTTCCGCGGCCACGGCCGGCTTTCCGTCGAGGGGCTCGCCCAAGGCGTTGAAGAGACGGCCGAGCGTGGGCAAGCCGACGGGCACCCTGATCGGATGGCCGGTCGCTTCCACGACCATCCCGCGCGCGAGTCCCTCCGTACGACTCATCGCGATGGCCCGGACCGTACGCGTGTCGAGATGGTAGGCGACTTCCAGAACGGTTGTACGGCCGTCGACACAGACGCTCAGGGCGTCATAAAGATTGGGCAGGCCGGAGAGAAACTCGACCTCGATTACGGAGCCCCGAACGGCGGTGATCCGGCCGCTCAATTCCACGTCTGGCGTCGGTACGTTTGGCATTTGCCCCACGAGAGGCAAATGCCGGACCGGTCGCGCCGGCCAGCGAAACACCAGCATTGAGCCACTCTGGCGACACACCCGCAGTGTGCGGGCGTGCGAAATCGGGCGCGGTCGAAGCCGCGAACGTCGGCCGCCGTCTAGTTATCTCGCGTCAGGTCAGAGGCTGGCGACCGAGCGGCGTACTGCCGATAGCAGTCCCGGGAGCAGAAGTACAGACCCAGCGCCTTTTGAAACCACGTCGTCGGTCCATCGCAGAACGTGCATTCGCTCGGCTGCCCCGACCCCTTCATAAAGCCGTCAGGAGTTGTGAAATGGGTGAACGCCTTAGGATGTTCTTCTTCAAACGTCATGGCTCGGCCCCCGCCGTGGGGAAAAAAACGGATGTGCGATACCGCTCACTCCAACTTAACAGCCCTCGCTGGTGGCTTCAATCGGTTTGCAGCCGCGAAATGCTGCAAACTCGCCTGCGTAGAACTCCGACAACCAAGGACGCTTGGGTTTGCACCGCGTTCGAGCCCGAAGCGTGGTTTGGGGCGGCTGGTGTGACTCGTGCCGTACCGGCGGGCAGAAGAGATGCCCACACCACAGAGCCGATGCTCGGATAGGCTCAACGTAAAACGATGTGGTTACTCAATACGAGACTCGTGGGTCCTCTCAGGCGGTTTGCCATTCTCGCGACGCTGAAGTCTGTGGGGTCGGATCCGATCGGCGCGCCGTGTGACAAAGATGGGCTAATCCGCACAGCACTTCTCAGTCTGTTCTGCCTGGCCGCAATGATTTGCTTCGGAGTCCGGCGGCTTCCTCGCCGTTCTCCCGCCATTCGCCTTCGTGCAGATCGCTTCGGCACAGCAACTGCGTTACTGGAAAGCCAAATCGCTTTCGCTGTGCCATGGTGACAAGCGAAGAGCTTACCAAAGACGTGGTTACTCTCATGAAGCCCGCCACAACAATTCTGTTTCCCACCGATTACTCCGGCACGAACGAGACGGCATTGCAACAGGCAATCGAGCTGGCGCGGTCCTCATCCGCCCGATTGCTGGTCCTGCACGTGGTCCCGCCCGATTTCCCTTACGTCGGCGTGGAGCCGCCCGTTGCCGACCAGACGAAATCGTTCGAAGGATTCCGCCTTTCATCGGTCGTCGAGTCAGCCGGGGGTACAAACGGAGTGCAATGCGAACACCGGGTCATGATGGGAGACCCGATCACCGAGATTCTGGATGTGGCCAAACGCGAGGCGGCCTCGTTGATTGTCATGAGCACGACGGGGCGAACCGGCCTTCGCCGCTTGCTAATGGGCAGCGTGGCGGAGGCCGTTTTGCGCAAGGCCCCTTGCCCGGTGCTCACGCTGTCGCCCGGCTCGGAAGCGCCTGCCTCGGCGCCGGCCGCGGTCGTCACCGCTAGACCTTCCGCTGCCGCCGAACAGGCGCCGCCCAAGGAAACGCCGCAGGCACGTGAATTACCGGCAGACGCGGCTTACGCTTCCAACCCCGCCTTTAGTCTCGTGGCGCGGGCCGTCTCCGCCCGGGCCACCGATATCCACGTCGACCCGCTCGACAGCGACTACCAGGTCCGCTGGCGGATCGACGGCTGCCTGCGCAACGTCTGCCGGCTTGACCAGTCGGTCGGCCGAGCCCTGGTGACGCAGTTCAAGGTGATCGGTAATCTCGACATCGCCGATCCGTTTCATGGCCAGGAGGGGCGGCTGCATTTGCCGTCGGCTTTGGCCGCCTATGAGGCCCGCGTTACTGCGATGCCCGTCGCCGGCGGGGAAGCCGTGTCAATTCGCCTGCTCGACCGCGATCGGTTGGTGCGTCCGCTGGAAGAGCTGGGGCTCTCGCCGGCATCGCTGGTCCTCGTTCGACGAATGCTGCAGCTCGGGGCGGGACTCATCATCGCTACCGGGCCCAGCGGATCGGGGAAGACGACGACCGCCTACTCGATGTTGCACGCGATCGACGACGGGTCGCGGAACATCGTCAGCATCGAAGATCCGGTCGAATACCGTATCCCCGGGTTCCGCCAGATTAACGTCGACCCTCGCCACGACGTGAGCATGACCAGCGGCCTGCGTAGCCTGCTGCGGCTCGACCCCGACGTGGTGCTCCTGGGCGAGGTGCGTGATCCCGAGGCCGCCGAAATCGCGATGCGGGCCGCCAGTTCGGGAAAGTACGTCTTCACCACGTTCCACACTCGCGACGCCGCCTCGATGGTCACCGCCTTTCGCGATCTGCGAATCGACAATCGATCCCTGGCCGGCAATTTGACCGGCATCGTTTCGCAGCGCCTGGTGCGTCGAGTCTGCCGCGAGTGTTGCCGCCAGGAAGCCCCCACCGAGTCGGAGCTACGCTGGTTTGCCGACAACGGGGTTCCGCCGCCGGCAACCGTTTCGCGCGCCGTCGGCTGCGCTCATTGCCAGCAAACGGGTTACCTGGACCGCGTCGGCGTGTTCGAGGTGGTGCTCCCCACGGATGCGTTGGTTGACAAGATCGTGCAGGGAACGCCCGAGAACGAATTGCGCGCGGCGATCCGAGCGGCCGGAACGCCGAGCTTGCTGGCCGACGTCCTGACGAAAGTTCGCGACGGGGTTACCACGCTGGAGGAAGTCGGAAGAATGACCTGGCTCGAGCCGTCGTGAGCCGAGCCCGCTGACTTCTTCTTGGGGAAGGCATCGTTATGGAACTTGAGAATCTACCGACGAGCAGTGTGTGGCCAGGCGTCGCCGCGATAGGTCTGGCGGTGTTTGTGCCCTTCATCATCTGGTGCATTTATGCCTTCCGCATGCGACAAATCACCATGCGGTCGGTCCTCGGCCTGGCTGCTGCAGAGATCGCGGCCTTGATTGCCATTGCTGTCCTGGCGCACTTTTAGGCAGGACCAAATGATCGTTTCTATCCGGCCATGTACGAGCAAAACTGTTCTCCCCTTCCGTCGGGCGATTGCCTCGACGTTTTCGGCGACCGACTGGCTGAAATCGAGCATCTGACTCACCAAGCCCGACACGCCGTCGACTTCAGCGGCGCGGTGCAAGAGGCGAACACGGCGACACAACCCTTCTTCGCACGTATCTGCCGTCGCCTTCTGTTACCGGGTAGCGGGCTGGTGGGCTTCGAGCACGTCGCGACCCTGGCTCGTCTGGCCGAGCAAGGAGCGGGCTGCCTGCTGTGTCTCAATCACCAATCGACCCTCGACGTCCCGACGCTCTATGCATTGATCGAAGATCAGGCCGATCTGGCGGTGTTTCACCGCATTATCTGGGTCTCGGGACGCAAGCTCGACGAAGATCCGGGTGTCACGCCGCTCCTGGCCGGTTGCTTTCAGCGGATTGTGGTCACGCCCAAGGCCGAGCTCCTTGCTCTGGAAAACGAGGCCGAGCGGCGCGAACGTAGCCGTCTGAACATGCGCACTTACCGGGTCATGCACGACTTGCGGCGGCAAGGCTGGGTTGTCGCTCTGTTTCCGGCCGGAACGCGTCTGCGACCGGGTAACGACGCCAGCGGTCGGGCAATCGAGGAAATCGACAGCTATCTGAAGCGCTTCGATTACCTGGTCCTCGGTCACGTCGATGGCTGCACGCTGCCCCCGACTCGAGACCACGACCTGAGCCGCGAAACTCCCCGCCTGGACCGAATCGTCTTCACGTTCGCCCCCGTCGTCGAAACCGAGCGGTGGCGCGCTGCCGCTGCCCTGCGCTACCCGGGGCGAAGTCAACGCTGCGCCTCGGCGCACGCCATCATGGCAGAGATTGCCGCGCTGCGGCCCGAGAATATATTGGCCGGTACGGCCACCTCCCAGGCCTAGCGACGACGCGCAAGCCACGCGCCGCACGCAGCACCGACCGCCGCCGCAATCAGCAGTGACTTCACCGGTTCGTTGCGAACTTGCTGATCGAGCCTCCCGGCGGCGCGGATGGTTCTATCGCGACCGTGCTCGGCGGCGCCCAGCGCCTTCTCACGAAGCACTCCAAACTCGTCGCGAATCCTTTGGGCCGCCGCGATGCCCGCATTCGCCAGGTGTCGGGCCGCTTCGTGGACCTCGCACTCAAGGCGATTCACGGTTGCTTCGAGCTGTTCTTGATTGGTTTCCGTCGAGGTCGACATGGCTTTGTTCCTTTCCAGCGAATCGTTAAAACTGTCCCTCATCACATTTCGCAAAGCATGTGCCGACATCTTTCTCCGGACTGCAAGGCGCTGGATCATGCGGAAATGTGGGGTTACGAATCTCCTTGCGGCCGGGATACCGAGAGTCCATGTGCGAAGGTGCACAACGAGCGCGCGGCCCGCGCTAGCCGGTCGGCAGGAAGGCGATCGCCGCCAGCGACAGACGCCAGAGAACGAAAGCGAGGAGCGTCAGCCAGGCGGCGCGGCGCATGAGCCGGTGCTTTGCCACGGCGATGTGCGAAACCTCGACAATTTCTAGCCCGATCTGCTCGGCCCATTGATCGTCGGAGAGGTCGCCCAAGTCTCTTACGTATCGTGGCCAGTCGGTGCCGTACTCTTCAGCGATCGGCCCGAAGAAGAGCTTGCTGCGCGGCGCAAGCTTGGCGAAACGAGGCATCACCGACAAGACGACGGCGGCAATGGCCGCGGCCGTTGCCGAGAGATAGCACGCCTGGAGCGCCAAGGCGGCCATGAAGATGGCACCACCCGAGCCGGCCCTGGCGTAAGCCACCAAGACGCTGTCGAATCGCAGGGCGAGAAAGCCGAATAAGATCACATTCAAGGCGGTGAGAAACGCCGCTTTGGCGTCGGCAAAACGGATTTGCGCCTGGATGCCTTGCAGAATCGTGAAATACATCCACAGCTTCGGATGGCCCGCGTTCAGCGGGCCAGGATGCGTGACCGAACTTCGAGGATCGCTGCGCACGGCCAGCATAACTTTTCTCGCCTATTCGGACTCTTTTCGATTGCGCAAATGCTTGTGGCAGTTGACGCAGCTCAGCGTCAGTTCCATATAGGCCAGCGTGGCACCGTCAAGGTTCTCGGCTTCGCAGCATCGCATCAACTCCTTCGTAGCATGATCGAAGGCCTTCAGTTGGTGCGTGTAGGCTTCACTTCGTCCGCGGACAAACTCTTCGATCGAGCTCAAGGCGTTCATCGATTTGGCGTTGGCCTCAATCTCGGCGAAGTCGGCCTTCGCAATCCCCTCGAGGGTCTTTTCCGCATATTCAAGCTTCTTTTTCATCCAGAAGCTCGCCGGTCTCTTCTCGGCCTGTTTTTCGTCGGCGTGGAGGACCAGAACGGCCGCCAGAAGCGCCAGAGCACCACAAACGAAAACGCGGGGTTTCATAGCAGGCATCCTAAGGATTGCACACACGGGTTTAGAGGCTTGCCGATTCAGCAGCCGGCCGGCTGGTTGCGGCGGCGACAGGGTCGGCGACCAGCGGAACGAACATGCAGCCGCAGAGTTCCCGCCTCACGGGCGCTCCGTTCACTTTGCGAATCTGCACGAGCGTTTGGCCGTACCAGTCGCCCAGGCCGAGCGGCGCCACCAGGATGCCCCCCTCAGCAAGCTGTTCGAACAGGGCTGGCGGGCATTCGGCGGCGGCGGCCGTCACGATAATACGGTCGAACGGAGCGCGCTCGGGGCAGCCCCGGCTGCCGTCGGCGTGCAGCACCAGCACGTTCTTGTAACCAAGCTCGGCGAGCCGCTTGGCCGCCTGCTGGGCCAACTGGGCGTGTCGCTCCATGGTCACGACCGATCCGGCCAGTTCGGCCAGAACGGCCGCCTGATATCCGCTACCCGTGCCGATTTCGAGCACCCGTTCGTGGCCCGTTAGACACAACGCCTCGGTCATCATGGCTACGATGGTGGGTTGGCTGATCGTCTGGCCGCAGTCGATCGGCAGCGCGGTATCGACGTAGGCCATTTCCTTCAGCCGCCGGTCGACAAATTTCTCGCGCGGAACACGTGCCATGACCGCCAGCACCTGCGGCGAGGCGACCCGCTGCCCCGACAGTTCGCCGAGGAGGCTCTGCCGCTTTTGTCTGTAGTCTTCGTTGTCGTGCGGCTTCATATGGGTTTGGGTTATTTCGGGGACAGCAGTTCACTTCGCTTCGATGAACACATCCAGAAGTTGACCGACCAGCACTTTCTTCTCTTTGACAAGCGGATGTTCCGGGTCGATGGAGTAGATCAACTGCATGACGCGCGTGTCGACTTTCTCGATGTTGATGCCGGTCAAAGAGACCTTGGGGATGACGTAAGGTTCGATGCGGACGAACTGCATCGGTATCTCCCGCTGTTGCGGGTCTCCGCGCAGCTTTCCCCGCGCCGGGGCGTTGAGCTGGAGGCGAGGAATGTCTTCTTCGTCGATGCTGATCCGCACGTGCAACGGCCGGATGTTCCCCATCACAATCAACGACTGGGTCGGCGAGGACGAGACAAATTCTCCCGGCCGGACGTTGATCTGCAAAATCGAGCCGCTCACCGGCGCCCGGACTTGAAGCAGGTTGAGTATTGTTTGCGCTTGTTCGAGCTGGGCCTCCGCCTGCTCGACGGCCGCGGCGGCGATCACCTTGTCGGGCTTCCAGGCGCCCGCCTTGAGCAGCGCCAGGTTGGCTCTGCTCACCTCGACCTGGGCTTGGGCCGATTTGACGGCGAGCTCGGCCGCCACGAGCTCCTGTTGGGTGATTTCGCGTGATACGGCCAATTTCCGATCGCGGTCGCGGACGTCGGTGAGTTCAGTCAAGTTGGCTTCGTCGAGCCGGACCTTGGCTTCCAGCGCGGGCACCTCTTCGGGACGCGGCTGCAACTCCAGTTTGTTGAGCTGAGCCTTGGCGTTGGCGACTGCCGCCTGGCAGATTTTCAACGCTGCTGCTGCTTGTCGGCTATCGAGCTGAAAGAGCAGGTCTCCCTGCTGGACGACCTGGTCGATATGAACGGCCACCTCGGTGACGACGCCGGCAAGTTGCGAGCCGACCGAGATCGTCGCCTGAGTGCTCGACTCGGTTGAGGGCTCGACGCAGCCTGTTCCTGCCACGGTGTTGCCGAACGGGCTCGTGGCCGGCGTCACCGGGGGCGACGCAACGGGCTCGCTGCGCTGCGACCGCAGGGCATGAGTGATCGCGAACGTTAAAAACACGATCGCCGCCAGAGGTACCATCACCTTGCGGAAGAGATCCCAGGCGCTCACGATCGGCCCTCCTTGTCGACTGGCGTCACGTCGGGATGCACCCGTTCGTCGTTGGCCACGCGTCCGTCCTCAAGCGTGATGATGCGGTCGGCAAAACTGAACACTCGTGCGTCATGCGTAACGACCACGGCCACCCGGTCCGGGCTGAGGGCCAACTCGCGAATCAGCTCCATGACCCTATGTCCGGTCTTGGCGTCGACCGCCGAGGTTGGCTCGTCGCAAACCAGCAGCCGGGGCTTATGAACCAGTGCCCGGGCAATCGCCACACGCTGCTGCTGGCCGCCCGAGAGTTCGCCCGGCCGCGTGTCCACGCGCTCGCCCAGTCCCACCGCTTCCAGCAGTCGTTTGGCCTGAGCGACTGCGCTCGACCTCGAGGCGCCGCGAATGACCAGCGGAACGGCGACGTTCTCCGCCGCGGTGAGGGCCGGCAGCAGGTTGAACTGCTGAAAGACGAATCCGACGTTCGCGGCCCGGAAGGCCGTTTTCGCTTCCTTGGAAAGTTCGTTCAACGCCACGCCGAGCACTTCGACGTCCCCCGCCGTCACGTCGAGCGTTCCCGCCAGAATGGAGATCAGCGTCGTCTTGCCGCAACCGCTCGGGCCGACCAGCAGAGTCAATTCGCCCGGCTCGATATCGACGGTCACGCCGCGCAGCGCTCGCACGCGGGATTCGCCTTTGCCGTAGTCTTTCGTGACCTCGCGGCAGTGAATGCCGGCATAGGTAGCGGTGCAGCCGGTCATTGGAACACCATGCCCGGTTCCAGAACAAGCAACCGCCGGATGCTGAGGAGGCTGGAAAGAAGCACGATCAGCAACACACCGGCACCGGTCAGGGCTAGCACCTGCCACGGCAAGAAGAACGACATCAGCGGCCGAAGATGCTGCAAAAAGATTCCGAGGGCGGTGGCTAAACCGACCCCCAGACAATATCCGACACTGCCCACGACCGCAGCCTGCACAAAAACCATGCGGACGATGCGATGATCGCTCATCCCCATGGCTTTCAGGGCGCCGAACTGCCGCAGGTTTTCGACGGTGAAGAGATAGAACGTCTGCCCGGCGATGGCCGTCCCCACGATGAATCCCAACAGTACGGTCGACCCGAAGTTGACGGGAATGCCGGTTCGCTCCAGGTAATAGGACATCGTCAGCCAGGAGAATTGGTTGCGGGTGAGCGCCTGAAGGCGCGTCTGCTCGTGGATCCGTTGGGCAACGACGTCGGGTGATTCGCCCGGCGAGCATTTGGCCAGCACGAAAGACAACGAGCGGCGGGTCGCAGGGACGAAGAGAGTCGCCCGGCAAAAGCGCGTGTAGAAGATCGGCTGGGTAGAGAAGGTGTACGATGCCTTGAAAATACCGACGATCACGGCCCGGTGATCATTCATTTCGATCGTTCTGCCCAACCGAAAAGGCTCGCCGGGCCACATGTAGCGGTAGCCCGCCTCATCGACCAGCACGGCATCGGGAAACTGTAAATCACCGACCCGGCCCAAGATCAGCGTCTGCGGCGCGCCCACCAGCGTGGCGTCGTCCACGCCCAACAGGATCACGGACTGGTAGTTTCCGTTTTCCAACTGGGCTTGAGCAGCACCCTTGTAGAAGTTGACCGCCCAGGCCACCCCCTTCACGCCGCGGACACGCAGGAACGCCGTGTCGGCGATGGGCTTGAGATCGTCGATGTAGCGCAGATTGGCATTCATTACCCAGATGTCGGCGTCGTGGATATCGCGAATCTGGCTCGTGGTGCGGAGCATAATGCCGCAAAATATGGCGGCCTGCTCGGCGATAAGCACGCAGGCGAATGTAATTCCGAAGATGATCGCCCAGTATTTACTGCGATCACCGGTCAGCATTTTCCACGCGATCCAGTACATGGCCAGCGACTGCTTCTACCGTTGGTTTCCCGTTCGGATGGCAGGCAGGGGTCGCGGCGCCGTCAGGCGGTATGACCCTCGATGGGGTGCGTAGATCGCATCTTCATAGGCGCCGCGTTGAGCGAAGTAGACGGCGCCGTCGCCGGGGGACGGCATCCCGCGCAGCCCCTCGATTCGCAGCGCCGCGCGGACCGCGCCGCCGCGGATGGCCGCATGGCCGGTGCGTCGCCCGGTATTCGTGCCGCCCAACTCCCGCAGCATGATGTCGGCCGGATTCTTATCGGAGCCATTAACACCACCAGTCCCTCGACCCATTGGGGCGCCCCGCATGGTCCCGTGACGAAATTCTTCAAGGGCTCCTGCGCTGCCGACGCCTGCCGGCAACGTCGGATTGGGATTCAAGCTTTCCACTTGTGCCTGCGCTCTGGCCGCTGCCAAAAAGGCGCCGCCCGCAAGCAGGGTGCAGGCGATGCGGCGAACTGCAGATGACGTTTTCATGGCTTTTCCCCTTCTTACCCACTGCTCGATTCGTCGTTGCTGTCCCTCCCCATGTACAGTGAGGCAACTGGCGGACCACCGTGGTAAATTGCGTCTGGCGGCCAAATTCAGGGGCAAACGCCAACACACGCTCGCATATTTCGCACACCTCCCGCTCAAGGCGCGCGAAAACGCACGATGCCTGGCGGCTTTGGGTCGGCCCGCGTTAATCGCGCTCAGACGGCGCGATGTGCAATCCATGCGGCGATCCGGCTTGCCGGCCCAGGGCCGGATTATTCATCGGCCCTCACAAACACGGCGCCTAAGCGAGGGGCTCCACGCGACTTCCTTCGCCGACGCTACGGGTTAGTGTTTATCGCAGTGTGCGGCCAAATTCGTAGGCTGGTGAATCGTCTCGGCCAGGCGAGGCAGATCCTCGTCACTCGATCAAGAGGTCCAAGACTCCGGCACAGATCCTGCGTTCATGATCGATCGCCATCGGAAACGGCCCAGCACGAAAAGAAAGTAGAAGCTCTATGAAAACAGACACACAGTTACGGCATGACGTGTTAGATGAACTGCAATGGGAACCGAGCGTGGACGCTAACCAGATCGGCGTTATGGCCAAGGAGGGAGTAATCACGCTCACAGGCCTGGTTACGACGTTCGCCGAGAAGGTGGCGGCCGAGCGAGTGGCCAAGCGAGTTTACGGCGTGCGGGCCGTCGCCAACGACATCGCCGTGCACATCCCCGGCGACTTGGCGCGGACCGACCAGGAGATTGCCGAAGCGGCGCTGCACGTGCTGAAATGGGACGCGTTTGCTCCCGACGACCGCATTACCGTGACCGTGCGTGACGGCCGGATCATCCTCGAGGGGACCGTCGATTCTCAATACGACAAGGAAGCCGCCGGCTGCGCCGTCCGGAACCTGGTGGGAGTGAAGGAGGTGATCAATTCCATCGTCGTCAAAACCGAGGCCAGCCCATCCGAGATCAAGGGCTTGATTGAGTCGGCCTTCCGTCGCAGCGCCGAGCTCGACGCCCGCCGTATCACGGTCGAGGTCCACGGCGGCAAGGTCGTGTTGCACGGGAACGTCAGCTCCTGGGCAGAGGAAGAGAAAGCCGCCCAAGCTGCCTGGGCAGCTCCCGGCGTCACCGAGGTTGACAACCAGATCACCGTCACGCCCTGAGAAACGGGAGAGGCGAGGCGGCCGACGGACTCGGCATTTCCATGGGGCTTCGCCCCCGATAGATCGGTCGGTTTCGTTGTTGTGTTCGGGCGTGAGGGCACCGACGCACCGCACTCGATGCGCTTGGGGGCACGCATCTCCCGCGAAGCGGTTCTTATGGCCTGCTAACACAATCCTAACAGACCATCGCTACGCTTTCGCCTATCGGGATGACCGCTCAAAGGTCGCAGTGCCTCCCTTTCTAAGGAGTTGTCGTGACTCGTCTGCCTTGGATGGTTGCCGGAATCGGCGTGATATGTCTGGCTGCAGGCTGTTCCTCGCAGTCTACGTCGCCCCCTCCCGCCGGATCCTCGTCTCCCAATTCTGCGTCAGCCGAGGGGTCGGCGGCCAATGCGCCATCGTTGGTTGCCGGAAGCGAGGGCACCGAGAAGGCTTCTGACGATACGACATCCGAAGATAAGACCGCCGGCCCCCCGTCCGACAGCTCGGACGCATCGACCGAATCATCGGCCGCTGAGTCGAATGTCAGCGGGGCGCCAAATGAGCTGGTTAAAGTCGACGAGAATCTGCCGGCGTATGAGGCGGTAGAAGGCGTCTCAGGAACGATCAAGAGCGTCGGCTCAGATTCCATGAACAACCTGATGACGTTCTGGACGCAGGGCTTCCAAAAGTTCTATCCGAATGTACAGGTTGAGGTTGAGGGAAAAGGTTCGGCGACGGCTCCTCCCGCCTTGATCGCCGGCACCGCCAATTTCGGGCCCATGAGCCGCGAGATGAAGAAGAAGGAGTTGGACGAGTTCGAATCAAAGTACGGCTATCAGCCCACGGAGTTGAAGACGAGTATCGACATGCTGGCCGTCTACGTCCACAAGGACAACCCGATCGAGGGCCTGACGTTGCAGCAGATCGACGCCATCTTCTCCAAGAACCGCAAGGGCGGCTATCCGGAGGATATCAGCAAATGGGGGCAGCTCGGTTTGAGTGGCAAATGGACCGAGCAGCCAATCAGCCTTTACGGGCGCAACTCCGCTTCGGGCACGAACGGCTACTTCAAGGAGCATGCCCTCTTTGGCGGCGACTACAAAGACTCGGTTAAACAGTTGCCGGGCAGCGCCTCGGTGGTGCAAGCGATCGCCACCAACGTTAACGCTATCGGCTACAGCGGCATCGGCTACATGACGGCGGATGTGCGCGCCGTGCCGCTTGCGGCGGAGGACGGCGAGGACTTCGTGCCGGCCGAGCCAGAAAATGGGTTCAGCCGCGCCTACCCCTTGAGCCGCTATCTCTACCTCTACGTGAATTACGAACCGGAGAGTGAGCTCGACCCGTTGCGGCGCGAATTCATCCGCTACGTGTTCAGCCGCGAAGGCCAGCAGGAAGTGTTAAAAGATGGTTATCTGCCGGTCGATAGCAAGACGGCCGCCAGCTCGCTCAAAGCGGTGGGGATCGGCGTCGAGAAATAGGCGCGACATGCCGGGAATCCGACGCCAGCAATCCGGTCAGGTACCGTTAATTCGGTCGATCGCTAGTCGCGCAACCCACGCAGCCGAGCCCCTGCTGGCGAAGCGCCCACCCCACCAATATCCCCCCCTCGGCTATTGAATGAGCGTGCCGACGACCTTCACAGGCCGCACCCGCCAGCGCCGGACGAAATGGACGGTCCGCGCCGCCGACACCCTCGCGCACGGCTTGATCGTGGCCGGCGGGATTGGCACGATCGTGGCCGTCTCGATGGTCTGCGTCTTTCTTGTGTGGTCGGTGCTCCCCCTGTTCCAACCAGCTTCGGCGCGGCCCAGACAGGAGATTCCTTCGCCTTGGAGCGAGCCTCCGATTCAGCTCGCCATCAACGAGTATGGGGTCGCCGGCTGGGCCCTCTCGCCGGGCGGGGGGCTCGATTTCTTCCGGCTTGACGGCGCCAAGGCCGGAGAACGGGTGGCGCGACGAAAACTGGCGGAGGCGGCAAAACTGAGCAGTGCTTCGGCGCCGGGCTCCGAAGAGCGCATGGCGTTCGGCTTCGAAGATGGCACGATCCGCCTGGCGACCGTCGCCTTACGCAGCTCGTTTGTGCCGCAACGTGAGGTGAGTGATGATCTGCGTCGCCTGGAAATCGGCCAGACGACGGTCGTGGCAGAAGCGATTGTCGAGCGCGCGGCCGAAGGCCAATTCCGACGGCATACGCTGGACCTTCGTCTCGACGAGCCGGTCAAGGTGGCATCGGCCGCCATTGAGCTTGTCGACGTGAGTTGGCGCTCGACCGGGGCTGTCGTAGGAAGCTACGCCGCCGACGGCGAGCTTCGCCTCAGCGTGCTCAAGGCGGTGCGCGATCCCGACGGCGACAAAACCACGTACAAGGTAAGTGCGACTTCGTCGCTGCCGATGTCGCCCGCGGTCCAGGGGCAGAAGCCCGTGGCACTGTTCATCACCGGAGTGGGCGGCAACCTGTTCGTGGTCTGGAAGGACGGCACACTTGTTCGCTACGACGTGCAGAACTTGAAAAAGCCGGCCCTTGCCGAGACGATCGACCTGGTTCCCGAGAGCGGGGAGACCTTGACCTGCGTGCAAATGCTGGTCGGCAAGGCGACGCTGGTGGCGGGCGACAGCCGGGGGCGGGTTCGCGGCTGGTTTCGCGTCAACAAGTCGGCGGGCGAACCGGGCCGCTCGGGCCTGGTGGCGGCCCATCTGCTGGTCGGCCCGGCCTGCCCCGTCACGGCCTTGGCTCCCAGTCCGCGCAGCCGCATGCTCGCCGCGGGTTATGCGGACGGAACGGTGCGGGTGTTCTACGTGACGAACGACTCGCTGCTAACGGAAGTGACGGCCACCCCGAACACGCCCGTGTCGCTGTTGGCCATGTATCCCAGGGACAACGGCCTGATCGCCGGGGGGGGCGCGGAATTCGATCTGTGCGCCCTCGACATCCCGCATCCGGAAGTCACGCTCTACTCGCTCTTCATGCCGGTGTGGTACGAAGGCTACGACGCGCCCTCGCATGAATGGCAGTCGTCCGGCGGAACGGACAATTTTGAGCCGAAGCTCGGCATGACGAAGGTGGTCTTCGGCACTTTGAAGGCGACCCTCTATTCGCTCTTGATCGGCGTGCCCTTGGCACTTCTGGCCGCGGTCTATACCAGCGAATTCCTGCACAAGGGGGCGCGGGCCCGAATCAAGCCCACGATCGAACTGATGGCCAGCCTTCCGAGCGTGGTGCTGGGCTTCATCGCGGCCCTCGTTTTGGCGCCCGTCATCGAGCGGATGCTGCCGACGATTCTGGTCGGCATGGGGATGGTGCCGCTGAGCCTGCTGGCGGGGGCGTTCGGCTGGCAGTTGCTGCCGAAGGTCTGGCGAGTGAGGCTGAACCCGTGGCGGTTTCTGGCCATGTGTCTGGCGATTCCTTCCGGCATCTGGTTGGCCGAGTTATCTGGAAAGCCCGTAGAGAGGTGGTTTTTCTCGGGCGACATCATGTCATGGTTGTCTGGCCGGGTGGGCAACGGCATCGGGGGCTGGATGCTTCTGCTACTGCCTATCTCGGCCCTAGCCAGCGCCTGGACGTTGGCCAACTACATCAACCCCTGGCTGCGATCCCGTTCGGCCGACTGGGGCGACGCCCAAACCGCGGTCGCGGAAATGCTCAAGTTCGTGGGCGCGACGCTGCTCTGTTTTCTACTGGCCCTAGCACTCTCGTCGATTCTGACCGGAGCAGGCTTCGATCCGCGCGGAACGTTCGTCGGCACCTACGAGCAACTCAACGCCCTGGTCGTCGGCTTCGTCATGGGATTTGCCATCATCCCCATTATCTACACGATCGCCGAGGACGCCCTTTCGACCGTGCCTGAGCACCTCCGCTCAGCGTCGCTGGGAGCGGGGGCAACGCCGTGGCAGACCGCAGTTCGTATTATTATCCCCACCGCCATGAGCGGCCTGTTTTCGGCCGTGATGATCGGACTGGGCCGAGCCGTGGGCGAGACCATGATCGTGCTCATGGCGGCGGGCAACACTCCCGTGCTCGACTGGAACATCTTCAACGGCTTTCGGACTCTTTCGGGCAACATCGCCGAAGAACTGCCCGAGGCCGTGAAGGACAGCACCCACTACCGCACGCTGTTCTTGGCGGCGTTGGTCTTGTTCGCGCTGACGTTCGTTTTGAACACCATCGCCGAGAGGGTTCGTCAGCGGTTCCGCAAGCGGGCCTATCAGCTATGACCGTCCCCAGCGCGACTTCCGTCGTTGAGTCCGCCGCGCCGCCAGCTAGGCCCGTGCGCCGCAAGGTGCGCACGCCCCTCAGCGCGCACGGCGAACCGATGGTCTGGCTCACGGGCGGCGCGCTCGCCGTCGCCTTGACGATGATCGTCGTTCTGCTGGGCTTCATTTTCTTCCAGGGGATATCCACGTTCTGGCCGTCGCCGCTCGTGCAACTGACGCTGCGGGATGGAAGCCTCGTGCTCGGCCAGGTGACCCGCGCCGAGTCGTTCCGGCCCGAAGAACCGTTCTTCGCCGCACTCGATCCGCGGCTCGCTGGCGAGGTTCGATCCGCGATCGAAGCCGCGGGGGGCGAAACGCATCGCAAACTGCTGCGAACCGGCAACTTCGAGCTCACCAACACGCATTTTCAATGGGTCAACGACATTCTGGTCGAACGCCAGGAGCAGCCGCTTTGGGCCCTGCTGATCGAGAGGCTGAGTTGGGGCCGCTTTTACGGCTTTCCTAAAAAGTTCTTGATCGACGGCAAGCCGGTGGCCGAAACGCCGGAGACCGTCTGGAGCGAGTTTCAAAAGCACCAGCCCGCCGTGCGTCGCCGCTGGCGAGAGCGCCGAAGCCTGGAAGCGCAGATCGGCCGTGTGAACGACCTTCTGGAAGACGAGCGGCTGGAGCTGAGAGGCATCGAACTGCGGGGCCAAAAGGGCACGCCCGAATGGGAGGCGCAACAGAAACGGCTGCGAGAGGCGCAAACTCGCACCGAAGAGAGCGTCGCCGAGATTCAGCCGCGGCTCCGCGCTCTGGCTGACGAAAACGCCCGCTTCCAACTTCTGCTGTCGACGGCCGACGGGCAATCGGCCCAACTGGCGCTGGCCGACATCGTGCGCGCCTTTCCTCCCAACCAACTCGGCACCGCAGATAAGCTTGGGATTTACGTTTCGCGCTGGTGGGAGTTTCTCACGGACGATCCGCGCGAAGCCAACAGCGAAGGGGGCGTCTATCCAGCAATCTTCGGCACCGTACTGATGACGCTCTTGATGACGGTGGCCGTGGTGCCGTTTGGAGTGCTGGCCGCGCTTTACCTGCGCGAGTACTCGCGTGGCGGCCCGATTGTGGCGGCGGTTCGCATCGCCATCAACAACCTGGCGGGTGTGCCCAGCATCGTTTTCGGCGTCTTCGGCCTGGGTTTCTTTTGCTATATCGTGGGCGGCTTCCTCGACCGCGGTCCGAGCCAGCCGTGGCGCCCCGGCAGTTGGTTTGTCGCTTTAGGAGCGTTGATCGTGGCGTCGATCGTGGCCGTCGTCTTGTCGTGGCTCAGCCTGAGACCAGGCGCCGAGGCCCAACGCCGCTTCGGCCAGGGTGCGCTGGTCTTGTGGCTGACGAGCGTCGCGCTGTTGGTCGTCGTGCTGGCCCAGACGCCCTTCTTCCACGGGTTCTTTGCGGCCCGGGCGGCGGCGGGCAGCCCGACGTTCGGCAAAGGGGGACTGATCTGGGCCTCTTTGACGCTGGCGCTGTTGACCTTGCCGGTCGTGATCGTGGCGACGGAGGAGGCGCTGGCGGCCGTGCCACGGTCGATGCGGGAGGGGTCCTACGCCTGCGGGGCCGGCAAGTGGCAGACGATTCGACGCATCGTGCTGCCACGGGCCATGCCCGGCATCATGACCGGAATGATTCTGGCGATGGCGCGCGGGGCGGGCGAGGTGGCGCCGCTGATGCTCGTGGGAGCCGCCAAGCTCGCTCCGAAACTGCCGCTCGATGGCGTTCCCCCTTTTCTGCACCCGCAGCGCAGCTTCATGCATCTGGCGTTTCAGGTGTTCGACCTCGGCTTTCAAAGCCCCAACAGCGAGGCGGCCAAACCGATGGTCTTTACCACGACCTTGCTGCTGATCGCGATTATCGCCATGCTGAACCTGGCGGCGATCTGGCTTCGCACCCGCCTCAGCCGCCGCTTCTTGACGGCACACTTTTAACGGCACACTTTAGATGAGCATCACCGAAAGGCGGTCGACACGGAGTTGAAAATACCCGCCGCCACTTCTTGACCCCCATTTTCACATGAGCATTCCCAGTTCCTCGCCAGCCGCCTTCCGACCCGGCCGTCCCGGCGGCCCCGATTCCTCCCCCAAGGCGCGCAAGCTCGGCATTACCGGCCGGTTGGAAGCCATCGCTCGCGGCGAATCGATTCCCACCGAAACCCATCCGGCGGTCCACGGCGAAGAGCCCGTGCTGGAGATCGACGAATTCTGCCTCTGGTATGGCCAGAAACAGGCCCTGTTTGATGTTTCCATGTCGATTCCGCGCGGTAAAGTGACGGCGCTGATCGGCCCGTCCGGTTGCGGCAAGTCGACGCTCCTGCGCAGCGTCAATCGCCTCAACGACCTGGTCGACAACGTCCGCGTCAAAGGCGACATGCGGCTCAACGGCGACACGATCTATCACACCCGCGTCGACGTGATCGAACTGCGCAAGCGAATGGGAATGGTCTTTCAGAAGTCGAACCCCTTCCCGATGAGCATTTTCGAGAACGTCGTCTACCCCCTGCGCATCGACGGCGAGCGCGATCGCCGGGTGTTGGAGGAAGTCTGCGAAAAGAGCCTGCTCGGGGCCGCCCTCTGGGACGAAGTGAAGGACCGTCTTCACGAAAGCGGGCTGAGCCTGTCCGGAGGCCAGCAGCAACGTTTGTGCATCGCGCGGGCCATCGCCGCGGAGCCGGAAGTGCTGCTCATGGACGAGCCCTGCTCCGCGCTCGATCCGATCGCCACGGGCAAAATCGAGGACCTGATTCGCGAGCTGCGCGGCTCGTACTCCATTCTCATCGTCACCCACAACATGCAGCAGGCCTCGCGCACCAGCGACTACACGGCCTTCATGTATCTCGGCCGTGTGCTGGAATACGGACCGACGCAGGACATCTTCACCAAGCCCTGCCTGAAAGACACCGAAGACTACGTCACCGGCCGGTTCGGTTAGTCCAACCGACGGCCCCTTCCTGGCCTACCCGCCCGCTTCCGCCAGGCTGGCCTGGCGGAGCCGAACCGTTCGCCAGCGGATTCCCTGGCCGGTTCCGTCGTGGTGAACTTGATGGAATAGGGTGCGGTGGCTTGCGCCGCCCCTTCGGCGATGGCCGCGTTGAGCAGGTTGAGGGCGTTGTGCAGACGCTTGATCGGATCGGGAGTCGGGCCGGAGATCGGGTCGTCGATCGTCGTCGGCCACCTTCCGCCGTTTTGTTGGCCCTCTTCTTCAAACGCCTTGAGGATCGACTCCTTGCAACAGTTCAAGGGCCGATTCCATAAGTGCACCAAGCTCGACTCGCCCAAACCGGCGCTCTTCAGGCGTCAACCCTCGCTCACGCTCAATTCCAACGAAATGGAGCGACTGGACCATCACATACGCCAGCACCAGTTCAGACACCTGAAGCTTGATTAAGAGCCGAAAGTGACGCGCCCGATCGATTAGTGTCTGCAGAAGCGACGCCGCTCCCTCTTGCAGCCCAGGAGCATTCTGCAGAATAGGCCGGACCGCCTGTAGTTGGGCGCGCAAGCCGGCGATCGCCTCCGCCGCTTGCGCACCGGTATGCCCCTCTCGTGGGTTAGAAACGCTTTGCTGGAGCAACGACCATCTAAGGTTCAGTAACGGATTCGCTATCATTCTTTATCCGGAGGACGTTAAAGGGGACAGAGGCACGATCTGACCCCTTTTCACCTCCGCTTATACGCCCGTGTTTACGTGCACGTCCCGTCCAAATCGCGCGCGCGACAAAAATTGCAGCGCACAGCATGACAGCGACTCGCACGCCAGCTTTGACAAACTGGTGGGCCTCGTCGGGCATTCGACCAAAGGCCCAATCAGTTTGCACCTCCCAAACACAGACGGCGACGAAGCCCGCCATGCCAAGGAGAAAGCCCAAGCTGAACTGAAACCGTCTGCTCACAATGCCCAAACTCCGCGGATTGCGGTAGGAGCCACCTGGTCGATGCTTCGGTGTCGCTAGCCCAATCCCCGCCCCCGTTTTTTGCTAACAGGTCAGACTGCAACAGTCAAGAGTTGTGTTTTTATAAAACTGTCAGAAATAATTAAATAATAGTGGCCGACTCTTTACTGTACTGGATCGGCACTAAACTCTTTTTTTTCCATTCCGAGACCGTCGTCATGGCCCGGATTGCCATGGGTACCCGCGGCTAGGGATTCTCCCCCAAGATCTCCCCGATGGTCGGTTCCCCTTGTAGGACGTGAGGGGCGTGGTTCGCTTCCTGCCACGCCATGAACAGCGCGTCGTTCTGCGCCTTTGCGTGTTGGATTTGCGCTTCAGAAGCGTTGAACCAATTCAACCATACTGGCCACCACGTGAGCGCTTGCCACTTAGCCTGGCCTTCAGGCTGAGCGAGCCGTGCGAAGGGCAGACTTTGGCAGAGATTGGCAGAGATTGGCAGGCTTTGGCAGAGATTGGCAGGCTTTGGCAGACAATCGACTTCTCCGGCGTTGGCACGTCGCGTCGTTTAAAGGGGACAGGTCTGCTCTGTAGAAAGGTAAGCAAAGAGTAGTGCTAGCATGTGTCTGCTAGCATTGGGGTGTCGGCAACTATCTATATGTGAGGACCAGCAAATCACCACAGCGCGTTCTGGAAGAAGCTTATGAGGTAGGCCGGCGGACGTTGCGCACTTACTCGCATCGATGCAGTCCCAA